>CASECH010000175.1 GCA_949286405.1 uncultured bacterium | reverse complement strand
TTTGCGCTTGTAGCTCAGCAGGTAGAGCACTCCCCTTTTAAGGGATAGGTCGCGCGTTCGAATCGCGCCAAGCGCAATTTTTTGTGCTTTAAATAGGTGAGTTAATGAAAAATTTATCAGAAGAACTTTTTTTAAAATATCAGCAGGAGTTCAATAATTCTATTATTAGTGCTATAGAGCCGTTTGAAAAGAAGAGAATAAAAGCTATTTTGAGAATGCTATTTTTTTCTTTTCTTTTTGTTGGAATAGGTGCTTCATTGATAGTTTTTTTCTTTTATTTGTTCTTGCATTCTATTTTTAATACTTTTTTATGGACATTAATTTTGTTTGTAA
This sequence comes from uncultured bacterium, assembly GCA_949286405.1. Classification (GTDB taxonomy): domain Bacteria; phylum Cyanobacteriota; class Vampirovibrionia; order Gastranaerophilales; family Gastranaerophilaceae; genus CALURL01. The sequence continues at coordinate 4,421 of CASECH010000175.1, read as the reverse complement.
TATATGCCTTTTTGTTTAGAGGTATTTTTTATCATGTTGAGGTTGTAAGAGACTTTGAGTCAGAATTTTCTAAATTTATTTTGAAATATTTTTTAAAGCCTATTGCAAATTTTAAACCTTGGCCGTTAAATTATAATAAGGAAAGTATAATTAGTTCAAATATTTTTCCAAATTTTGTTATTCAAGATGATTTGGAAAGTTACTTTGGTTTTTATCATAAGACAAATGTAATGATAACAGATACTTCTTTAGGTACTGTAACTCCAATGGATAAGCAGGATTTATTTAAAGGAATAATATTACAGTTGGAATTTGAAAGAAAATTGGCAGAACATATAATTATAAAACCCTCAAATTCTGCAAAACCTATTGGATATGTAAAGTTAAATACAAAATATGATAATTATTTTTCAGTATTTTCAAAAGAAAAAGCTGCAAATATAGATTTTATTGATGATGAGTTTTTAGTTATAATAAAAGATATTATATTTGTTTTTGAAGCTTTTTCAATTTCTATGTCTATAAATCAAAATATTATGGTTATTGGAATTCCTACAAAAAATAAGCCTTTTCAAATAAAATGCATGTTTAAATCATTAAAAGACATAAAAACATACAACGGACTTATTAACAAGTTCATTGCAGTTTTTAACTTAGTTGATAAGCTGAATAATTAAGCTGACTTTTTGATTTTATCAAGTAAATTTGATTGTTCGTTATTTGATTCAGATTGTGCATAGTTGTTACTTGGTATAGAAGTTGTTACTGTATTAGCTTTTTCTGCAACTAATTTATTTGTTTCTTTAATTAATTTACTTGCTTTACTAAAATACCATCCACTAAAGCCAAGTGCTGCAATAGAAATGCCTCCTGTAAATGCTGCAATCTTACCAAGTTTAGAATTGTTATTAGTTACGTTCTCAACTACTTGTTTAGGTTTTATATTTTCAACAGCTTTTTTTACTGTTTCTTCTACTGTATTTTTAATTTCTTCTATTGAAGTTTTTTGAGCTTCTTCAATAGATTGTTTTGCACTATCTACAGATGCTTTAATTGTTTTTTGAATTTCTTCTTTTGATGTTGCAGTCAATTGTTCTAATGAACTTTTAGTTTTTTCTATAGCTTCTTCTGTAACTTTTTTAATATTCAATTCAACTTTTTTCATTAATTTATCCACAGATGTTTCTATATTTTCTTTTGCTTGAGTTGCAGATGTTTGGATTTTTCCAAGCAAACGATGCATTGGATTTTTATTTCTAGCTTCAAATCCTTGATTTATTTTCCAAATATCTTCTTTGTACATTTTGTTAGCAGATTTACCACCGTTAAATTCCTCGTTATTATGCCAATCAAAATGTTCTTCAATATTCTTTTTACATCTTGCTAAGTAGCTAGGTCTGTCATTTGTGTATTCTTCTACCATTGCTTTAAAGCAATCAGATACTTCATCAGATGATCTAGCAATTCTTGCATCATCAATTTTATCAGCAGGAGTACTCCAATCCAGACCGTCAAATGGTGGATTCATTTCAGGAGCAGTTTTAGTTTTCCATCCATTTTTCTCATTAATGTAGTCAACCGGACCACCGGTTGCTGTAACCGTTGATGGAACCCCTGCAGCTTTTGCTTCAAGTGGTGTGATTCCACACATTTCTCGTCTTGATGTGAACATAGCATGTGTTGCACATCCTACTAATTTATTTGGGTATCTTCCATCAGCCAGCATAATATTATTTTTGTATATACCGCCATCAAGATTAATAATTTCATTGTATGTTTTTTCTATCAAGTGCCATTCTCTGGATTCTTTGTCATAAGGTAAATCTCCCCATCCAATTTGTAAATTTACTCTTTTTTTCATTTCAGGACTGACATCATCACGTTTTAAAAATTTCAAAAAGCCTTCTAAGGTAATTATGAATCCTTTTTGTTCGTCAGGTCTTCCCCAGCCTACTACTAAAAGATCTTTACCTGGAGTGAAATCTAGGATATTTCCGATAACTTTTCTTCCTTGTTCTATTTGTAAATCATTATATAATACTTTATTTACGGCACCTGGTCCTTTTTCTTGTGCTTCAGCAAGTATATCCATTAGCCATTTTGAATTCTTTTCACGAGTCTTAACGTATTTTTCAATATCACCGTCATAGACTAGAGGATTAAATCCACTTTTCCTTTCAGATAGAATATTGCCACCACGTCCAAAGTCTTGTGTGTTATTATCAAGTCCCAGTGAAGAAGGACTGGAACCATTTAGAGGACTTACAGTTTCTATTTCTTTAAGGTCTTTTACAATACCAGGAGCTACATCCATATCAAGGTTTTTCATCTCTTTATCAAAGTTTGGAGAAACAGTTCCTATTGAAGAATTATCCGGATTTACTTTTTTGGCTACAATAGGAATTTTAGTTATATTGTAAGCATTGAAAAAGTCTTTAAATTGTCCGATAATCGGATCAAATACACCTCTTACAAAGTTTCTTTCGACATCAGTGAGATTTTCCCAGCCTCTTGCATTGAAATTTTGTAATAAATCATATTGAGGGTGTTTTTTCAGTGCAAGTACATCATCTTTATCAAAAATCATTCTAGCAAACAAGAAAGGGTTATCTGTGAAGCCTTGGTAGTATTTTCCGGTATTATGCAAAGAATGGTGTGCAATTGTTCCGTTAAATGCATCATCGCCTTTAGCTGATGCATCTGCAATGAAACTAAATAATGTTGCAACGGTTCTATCATGTCCCCAGTAACCTGCTGGTTTCCAATAGCCAAACTTCTCTGTATTCATTTGTCTTTCTGCACTGAGGTATGCTCTCACGTAATCAGCATTTATAATTTCAGCATCAAATCCGCCATGACCACCAGAGCCATATGTATATGGTTTTGGTGTTTTTGCTAGTTCTGGTGTATAAAGCCAGTAATTTGGTCTATCTTTTAGTTTATTATAACTTGGATTATCTTTTGATATTTCAAAAAGCTCATATTCTACACTTTGCAGTTCTCCAAGTTCCATATCTGACATTCTTTCAATACTGCCTTTTACTCCTGTTGGTTCAATTAAGCAGTATTTTGACAAACTTGTAGCATTTTTACCGTCAGGTTCACTTTGTATTACATATCTTAAATCTTTTACATCAAATTTATTTGCTTTGGCAAATTCTTCAATTGATTGTCCTGGAGCAGCACTTATGAAATGTCTTGCTTCTATTTGTTCCGGTAGTTTACCTTCTACAAGTTCAATATTTTTTGTATAAAGGAATTTATATCCTCCTTTAGGGTTGTTATATTCATGGAAAGGAGCAATATTTCTTATGTCAAGATTTTCATTTTCAATCATACTTTTTGGTCCTTCATAAGTTACTACTCCAAGTCCTCCTTGGTAGTCCTCAGGAAGTCCTACTCCCATATTTTCAAAGGCTAAGGATGCTATCTGGTTTACGTTTCTCCCAGCTCCGGTAAATGTAATTTTGCTAATGTGTTGACAGGGATTTGTTTTACTTAAAGAAACTATATCTTGAGGATTGTTTAAGTATATATTTTGTTCAAAATTTTTTCCCTTTAAATTTATTGTTCCGTATGCATTTTGCATCACCGGGGATGTGACTTTTAAGATACGCATTTCCCTAAGACTCCTTTTTTATTCTTGACCATTATGTATAAGATTTTCTCCATAGATGAATATACTATGGATATATCTTTCTTTCAATCCTTAATTTTCTTTTTGTAAAGAATTATTAATCATTTTTTCTTAATTTTTGTATAATATTTTTATTATTTTTTTGATACAATAATTTTGAGCATTTTAATAAAGGGAAGGTAATGAACAGATTTTTTGGCTTAATTGGTATTGTATTGATTTTTGCTATTGCTTATTTGATGTCTAATAATAAAAAGGCAATAAATTATAAAACAATTGGTATGGGTTTTTTATTGCAGGTTGGGTTAGCAATATTTATTTTTAAAGTGCCTTTAGGCAGAGCATTATTTTTTAATATTGGTTTGTTTATCCAAAAGATTTTAGAGTTTGCAAAAGAGGGTGGAAATTTTGTATTTGGTCCTCTTATGAATGAGCCTAAACTTGCTGATTTGTTCGGAAATGGATCTGCTCAAGTATTTGCTCTTCAATTAATTGCATCTTTAATTTTTATGATGATTTTGGTAAATATTCTTTATTATTATGGAATAATGCAAAGAGTTGTACCATTGTTCGGTAAGGCAATGAATAAGTTGATGTCTGTAAGTGGTGCTGAAGCATTATCGAATGTTGCAAGTGCTTTTGTCGGTCAGATTGCTGCTCAAATTATGATTCGACCTTATTTATCAAAACTTACAAGATCAGAATTATTAGCTTCTATGGCAGGAAGTATGGCGTGTATTTCAGGTGCCACGATGCCTATTTATATCGGTATGGGAATTCCTGC
>CASECH010000174.1 GCA_949286405.1 uncultured bacterium | reverse complement strand
TATTGAAAATTGGGATTTAGGTACAACAGGTAATGGAGATCCTGATGGGGCAGATACTTTGTTGAATAATTTTTCAGGGTTTATGAATAAAACAAAAGCTTGTAAAGCTCGTGAGACAGGATGTTTGCCTAGCGTAACTTATAAAGCTTTAAATGGAGATGATGACACTTATATTGATGGAAACAAAAAATCTTCTCGTTTAAAACTTTCAGATGGAACTATTATTACTTTTTATATATATCATAATAATTGTAATGGTGTTTGGGGAAAAGGTAAAGCATTGGAAAATGTCTGTGCTGGTATTAATGTTGATATAAATGGTAATAGCAAGCCAAATCAGTATGGAATTGATTTTTTTTCATTTTTGCTAACAAAATATGGTGTGGTTCCAATGGGTACATCTGAGCAAACTAGTATGTTTACTTTTAATAATTATTGTCGAGATAAGTCTATTGGAGTTGTTTCCAAAATGGGAGCAAATGGCGGTGGTTGTGCGGCTTGGGTAATATATAATGAGAATATGGATTACTTGAGATGTGATGACTTATCTTGGGATGACAAGCATAAATGTAATTAGAGTTTTATTTTTTTATTTTTTAGTTGAATTAATTAGTTTATTTAATTTATAAATACTATATTTTAAATTTTTGTTAATATTTTAGCAAAAATTTTTTTTTTTTGATTTTTCTGTAAGCATATGCGTAAAATAATGAGGTAGAAATATGCAAGTATCTTTTCAGTTTAATCAATATTCTAAGGGATTGAATAACAATTCTTATAATAATAAAAAGAAGGATTTGAAATATTTAGATTTTTCTTCTAAAAACTTAAATTCTTCAAATGTAAACTTTAATGGTATTTCTGTAAGTAATATATTCTCTCGGGCTCGAAAGGGTAAGGTTAATTATCTGTTAGAACGCGCAGGTGATTATTTAGGTTTAGAAGCAGATGAGTTGAAAAAAATCCCGGGAATTAAAAAACTTGAAAGAGCAAAATTCTTTCATTTTTTGACTGAAAATTTTGTTTCGGATTGTGCACGAAAAAAACAATTATTACCAGAAAATGGTAGGCAGATTATAGAAAATCTATACAATAGAATTGAAAAACCTAATAATGCTTGCTTTTCTATCTTAAATAATTATAGGTTTTCGTTTGAGCAAAAAGATGCTATTTTAGCTTTGGCTATGAAAGATAATGTAAATTCAAAGGTATTAGAAAATTTATTGTCTTTAAAGTCATATAGAGGACACCATTTGTTATATAATCCTGATGATTTGGTTACAATTCTTTCTTCTGAAAATACACAAAAACTAGTTAATAATTTTGATGATTTTAAATCTTACATTTTATTAAATCATAATAAGGATAATTTTGGTAAAAATTTAGCAATGGAATTAGCTGCAAAAGATTTATCATTTGATCCTGTAGTTCTTAATCAAAATATTGATATTATGCATAAACAGCTTAGTTCACCTGTTTTGCAGCAATTACCTGCTAATATGCTGAAAAAGAATGATAACCCTTTGGCTTTTAAACTCCTAAATTATGATGATTCATCAATGGATAATTTAGTTGTTAAAGATCGTAAAATATCAAAAGAAGATTTACAATTCTTTAACTATATTTTAAAATCAACTAATAAAGATAATTTTAAAATCCGTAGTAGTTTCTTTAGAGAAAATTTTGGCTTTATTGATAATAAAAATTCTTTTGATGATGTCATGTTATTCTTTAAAAAATTGGATAAAGATAAGAATTTTAAGAAAGTTTATGAATTATTAGCCTCATCAAGAAATAGTAGTATGCTTAAAATGCCAATAAAAGACTTAATGTTTTATATATACAGCTTTGGCTCAGATGTTGTGCTGAAAAGGTTTTCAAATTTTTCAAAAATTATGGAAGATGGTATTTCAAGAAAGCTTGAATCTGACGCAATATTAAAAACATTAAGTAAAAATTTGAATAATAGATTTTATACTACTTCAAATCAAATAGGTATGGCTAGAGACAATGAATATAATTTAATTTTTTCAAGTATGTTTATGGGTAAAACTAAATCAAAATTGCAAAAATTAAAGGATAAGTTTGTTTATGAATTTTTACCGAGTTTCATCGGTACAGGAAAAGAAGTTCCAATAAAAAAGGTAGTATTAGATTCCAAATCTCGTAAATTATTAATTAAAAAAGAAGGTCAAGAAATAATTAAGAAAAGAATGCATTCTAAAAAAGATTACACTCAAGATATTAAAAAATATACCAAAATGGGAAATGCTCTTTTGGGTGAGATGTTTAATTCTGTTAAGGAAACACGAGCTCAAGCTAGGGCTTGTGGTGTAAAACGACCTGATTATTCGAATAAAGATGTAATTGTGCTCTATTCCAAAATAAATTCCAAGAATAAAAATTTGGTTAAGTATTTGCTAAATCAACGTAGCCAGGATGGAACAAGAAAATTTAATATTAAAGAAATTATAAGTTTTGTAGATGATATTGAAGCAAAAAGACCACCACGTAAAACTAAAAAACTTAACTAATAAAAAAAAAGACAACCGGAACAGGTTGTCTTTTTTTTTGTTGCAATTATTAGTAATCCATGCTCCAATTATTTTCTTCAGCGAGTAGTTCATAGCAACCCTCACCATATGCACTGCCTTTACAATTGCTTGAGCTGTAACTGCTGACAATATCACCTGTTTTATTGTCAAGTTTGAATGTAAACATATCTCTTCCACCTGTGTTAGGTCCTTTTTTCCCATTAACATCTGTAACAACAACTACTTGGGTACCATTTTTTGACATACATATTGCAGCAGAATTGGCAAGTAAGTATGCTCCTCCTGCACAAGAGAAGGATTTATTTTGACTATTGTCTAATGAACGATAGTTTACGTCAGCGAAACAGCCACTTGCAGAACTACAGCTTTTTAAAACTTTGAAGTTTTCTTCTACAAATTCATTCAAATTGGCGTAGCCGCTTGTTGATGAAAAGCTGTTCTTATTTTCATCAGTTGTATGTAAATCAGTTGCATTTGTGATATCATTTATTGTTTTTTGTAATTGGACTGCAAGAGCTTTTTTTTGTGTATTATTTATTGTGGAAGGAATTGTTAATGCTGATACAACACCTATAATCGCAAGTGTTACAAGAATTTCTCCAAGTGTAAAACCAAATTTATTATTCATAAAAATCCTTTCTTGTTAATATTCCATTTTCCAGCCGCTACTCATAATAGCTTCAAGGCACTTATCTCCGTATAGTGATTTTTTACAAGCTTCTTCATATGTATTTTTTTGTGCCGGATCAAATTTGTATGTTACATTAGCATCTTTGTCAATTTCAAAAATAAATAAATCACGTCCGCCAATATTTGGTTCTTCTGTCCCGTTTAAATCGACGTAAACTTTTGCATTAGTAAAATTGCCACCATTGTATACTGCAGGTTCCATGCAAATTGCACT
>CASECH010000173.1 GCA_949286405.1 uncultured bacterium | reverse complement strand
TATGTGTGAAATTAGTACTGTTGCATTTATAGGAGTTCTTTCTTCTTTTTTTATGCCTGAAGATATGTATTTTTCCAGCAATTCATTCCCGACGTTAATCAGACCTGTACCTGCATCAAGAATTATTAAATGCCCATTTACATTAACTTCTATGCAAGCAGTATTACCGCCATATTGTAAAAAGTCCTTATTAGCGATAGGATAGCTGCCTCTTACTCCTCTAAATTTAATGCTGAATTCACTCATATTTTATTCCTTATATTACAAAGTTACTTATTTTTACGAAAATGTCTACGTTGTTTTTTTATTGTTATAATAGCATTTTGGTCATTATCTTCTCCTGTATATACTGAGGATCCGAAAACCATTAATTTTGCAAGTTTTTGAAGATTTTTTAACCTTGTTTCTTTCATTTGAATATCTAAAATTACTTTATTTTTAGTATTAGTGATAGTTATCATTCTAAATGCGTTTGGATATGAAACAAGTGCTGGTGAACTTACATATACGATATTATCCCTCTGTTCAATCATAGCTCCATGATAGTGACCTTGAAATACTGCTATTGGATTTTTGTATTTTTCAAGAATTTCTTCTACTGCTTGAGCGTTTTCAAGCCTGTGACCAGGACTAGGGAACGGTTCTACGATAGGGATATGCATAAATATTAGTATTACATCATCTCCAGAGTTTTTAATTTCGTTATCTAGCCAGTTTAATTGTTCTTGGCTGATTTTTCCGTTAGATGTTAGTCTATCTCTTATAATTGTGTCAAGAACGATTGCTTTGTATCCTTTTTGAGGAGTAAAGCTGTAATAAGATCTGTCAAAAGTAAAATTAGGATTATGTTGTTTTACCAAATTGATATATGTAAGAGGAGTTAAATACCCTCCAATCATAGTGTCATGGTTTCCGAACGCAAAATACCAAGGCATTGTAAGCTTTTCCGCATGTGGAAGAAATGCTTGTAATTCTTTCTCAAAAGCTTTATCTATTAAATCTCCCGTAAACATTACAAAGGAGACATTTGGAGTGTCATTGATTTGTCCGATTGCATCGTCCAATAATTTTGAAGATTCTGCTGTGAGTTTGAATGTAGTATTTGTTTCGCCTGTAAAAAAGTGAACATCACTTACTTGTGCAAATCTAAGACTTGAAGCACTGTAACACTGCAATCCCCAAAGCATGCCTGCTGCAAGTAATAATGATATTGACCAATTTTTTAATTTTGTCATAATACTTTCCTTTTTTACGATTTTTTTTCGATGTCTTCTATATGGTTTGTTTACTGCGTGGGTATGTCTGTATTTCATTATTTCTTTTCCAGTTTATTTTTTATTTCATTATACTTCAAATCTAAAGTTTTGTCTTCATCAGACAAAATGATGGCTTTATCAAGGTTTAGTAATGCACTTGTCCAGTTTCCCAGCTCATAGTCACATAGCCCAAGGTATTTGTATATCTCTGATGTTTTGATATTTTTCGATAAGTTTTCAAATTGTTGTCTTGCCAGTGAATAATTTTTTTCTGCAAATGTAATTTTAGCTTCGATTAGTCTGTAACTTATATCATCATTAATTTGTAATGCTTTTTGGATATCTTTTTTTGCCTCATTTATGTTACTTGTGTTTAAATTGATTTTTGACCTAATTGCATAAGCTATGTCTGTGTTAGGATTGATTTCAATATATTTGTTTATATTTTGTAATGCTGTATTATATTCTTTATTTATGAGATACATTAGAGCAATGTCCAAGTAACATTGACTGAAATTGGGCTTAAGGTTAAGTGTTTTTTTATAATATGCGATTGCATTGTTAGTATCATTATTTTTTCTATAAAATTCTGCAAGCATATAACTTGTCCAGTAATTATTTGAGTTATTTTTTAAAGAATTAGTTAGTGTTTCTAATTCTTTATTTTTGTTCCCAAGTTTTTTAAAATCTGTTGAGATTTTTACCTGATTATTATGATTTGAAATATAAGACAGACTTTTAGGATCATTAATTCTTGCAAGAGTTGTTTTTAAGTTTTTTGCATCATTGTTATTTGGTTCAATTGCAAGAATTTTATTTATATAAATATTTGCTTCATTATAATTTCCTTCTATGCAGTAATTAACTGCAATATCAAAGTAGTCTTCTGTTAATTCATTTGCATATATAGCAGAACTACTGATCATTAATATAAAAAATCCAAGCAGAAGTTTTTTCATACCAGAATTATAACATGAATTTTTACTAGTACGAAAAGAGTATTTTATTAAAGAATTTGATGTTTTTGCCGTAAAATATAGTTGATATGGCTGATAATGAATCTAAAAAAAATGAAACACATATGAAACCTTTTGGTTTTTTACAGCAGACAATGAAGTCTGCTCAGAATTCCAATGTGGATTTGTCAAAAAAAACTTACATAAAACCTGATGGTACAAAAGTTACTGAAGAAAAAAAAGGTGATTGGACTTCTGTGATTGAGGTATGTCCTGATGGGGTTGTTATTGGAAGATTTTATGATAAAAATAGTACTCTTCGTCAAGATTATATAAGGCGTTTGAATGTTGAACTTGTTCATCATTACGATGAAACTGGTGTTATGACTGATGAACTCACAAATTTGTATGATGAGCATAATGTTTTAGCTAAACAAATTGAAAAAGTTTATGAATATTTTGATAACGGAAAAAAATCGCTAGTTGAAATTTTAGAATCTCCAAGTGATGTAAAAACAACTATTAAATATAATGAAAATGAAGAACAAGTTGAAAAATATATTCAGCGTGGAACGATGACAACTTGGTATGATAAAGATGATAGACCGATTAAACGTCAAATTGATAGAGGTTCAGGTGGAGTTATTACAGAGGATTTGACTAAATAATAAAAAAGAGCCTTTTTAAAGGCTCTTTTTTATTATACATTCATTGCTTTTAAAATATCAGTCATTTCTGAAGATGTTTTCTTAACATCAGAATTTGAAAATTTAATTGCATTATCAGGATCTTTTAGTCCGTTTCCTGTGAGTATACATACAACTTTCGATCCTGGTTTAATTTTATCTTTTACTTTAATCAAACCTGCTACTGAAGCTGCACTTGCCGGTTCTGCTAAAATTCCTTCAGTAGAAGCTACCATTTTGTAGGCTTTAACAATTTCTTTATCGGTTACGCAATTAATCATACCGTTGCTTTCATCTCTTGCTGCTTCTGCTTTAGCCCAGCTTGCAGGGTTTCCTATACGGATTGCAGTCGCAAGAGTTTCAGGATTCATAATCCTTTCTCCTTTTACAATAGCTGCTGCTCCTTCAGCTTCAAATCCCATCATTTTTGGCAAGAATGGAATTTTTCCTAGTGAATAAAATTCTTTATAACCTTTCCAGTATGCAGTAATATTTCCTGCGTTACCTACAGGGATAAAGTGGTAATCAGGTGCTTGTCCAAGTGCATTACAAATTTCAAATGCACCGGTTTTTTGCCCTTCTATTCTATATGGATTTACAGAATTTACCAGTGTAATTGGATACTGTTCAGAAATCTTTCTTACCATTTCAAGTGCGACATCAAAATTGCCTTGAATTGCAATAATTTCTGCTCCATACATCATTGCTTGTGACAATTTCCCTAGGGCAATGTATCCATCAGGGATTAATACAAAAGTTTTCATTCCTGCCTTTGCACCGTAAGCTGCTGCTGAAGCTGAGGTGTTACCTGTTGAAGCACAAATTATTGCTCCCGAACCTGCTTCTTTTGCTTTGGATACAGCCATTGTCATTCCACGATCTTTAAAGCTTCCTGTAGGATTAGAGCCTTCAAATTTAATATAAATTTCAGCATCTACCCCGATTTTTTTAGCTAAATTGTCAGCTTTAATAAGTGGAGTATTACCCTCATTAAGTGTTACAACCGGAGTTTTATCACTTACAGGTAAATATTCTCTGAATGTGTTGATTAATCCTTGATAGTGCATACTTCCCATTATCCTCTCTGTATTGATATTTTAGACTTGAACTCTTATTAGGCTGTTTACTTTATTACCATCAAGTTCAATTTGTTTTATTGCGTTTTGCATATTTTTTTCTTTAACTTGTTCTGTGATTACTGTGATATCAGCTGTATTGTCTTGGGATACACATCTTTGAACGATACTTTCAAGGCTGATGTCATTATTCGCACAAATTGTTCCTATTTTACCTATTACACCTTTGTTGTTTTTAGCATTAATAGAGATGTAATATTTGTTTGTTGTATCTGAAATATTTATCATTTCAGCATTTGTTTCATGTTTACATCTCATCATAGGAAGAATATAATCTGATTTGTCGAGTTCAGCTGCTATTGCAAGTATATCACCTACGACAGAACTTGCTGTTGGAAATTCTCCGGCTCCAGGACCTGAGAGGGTTATACTTCCTACAGGATGACCTGTTAAAGACACTGCATTTGTTACATAATCAATGTGTGCAAGTGTCGCTTTTTTAGATACAAGCATAGGATGTACTCTTACGTCTGCTTTGCCGTCTTCATTCAGATATGCAGATGCTATGAGCTTAATTTTATATCCTAAATCGTTAGCAGCTTCCATATCTTTAGCTTTGATTTTAGTAATTCCTTCACGATATACATTTTCTATTTTTATTCTTTTACCAAATGTTATTGTAGCTAATGTAGTTATTTTATATGCAGCATCAAAACCTTCTACATCTCCTGTTGGGTCTGCCTCTGCGTAGCCTAGTTCTTGTGCTTCTTTGAGAACATCCTCATAAGATGCTCCTTGTACATCCATTTTGGTTAAAATATAGTTAGTTGTTCCGTTTAAAATTGCTTCAATTTTATTAATCTTGTTGCCTGCAAGAATTGTCTTGATTGGCATAATTATTGGAATGCCACCTGCAATTGCTGCTTCATATAAAATTACCTTATTATGTTCTTCTGCAAAGTTGAATAGTTCCTCTCCATGTTTTGCTAGAAGTTCTTTATTTGCAGTGACAATATGTTTTCCATTTTTAATAGCTGTTTTAATTAGATCATACGCAGGTTCCACTCCACCGATAAGTTCTGCAATTATATCAATTTCTGAATCATTTACCACTTCATAAGGATTATCTGTAACAATTGAATTGTCTAATCCTTCGATGTTACGTGGTTTGTTTATATTGCGTACTGCTATTTTACTAACTTCTACATTCTCAAATGATTGTAATGTTTTAAAAACCCCTGAACCGACTGTACCTAAGCCGATTAATCCTATTTTAATTTTCTCTCTGTTTTCCATAGACAAAATTGTAGCATAAATAAAATTATGTCAATCTTTTATTTATGCTACATTTCTATTTTTTGTAAAATAATCTTGTTATTGAATCTATTACTTCAAGGATAAATTTTGTTAGAGAAAAAGATTCTTCTTGTGGAATTTTGAAATCTTTTTCATATGCAAATGAATCTTGTTCCGTTTTTTTTGAAAAAATACTTTCAAAGTTTTGTTGTTTTTGTTCTTTTTCTTGGTTTTCTCCCTGAGCCATGTAACCTAAATTACCGCCTCCGCCGTCATTTTGCATAGATGCAGCTGCTTTGATTACCGGTTTTGTACTCAATACGTTTACATCAAATGACATCTTATTCACCATAACTTTACGATTCTTTTTTGAACCGTAAACCCCTTTTTGTTTCCCTTATATATATAAAGTATTTTACATGAAGAAATGTTACAAAATTGGATTGATTGTTACAAAAAGTTTACATTTTGTTAAATGCTTGTATTACAAAACTTAAAGACACTTTGACACTTAAATCCGACTTCAAATAAATCACGTTTTCTTATTGCTGTTGTTATATCCGGATGAAAATCAGGACTATTTGGAGTTAATAAAAATTCTACAATGTTATTTTCTTCATCATAATTAATTTTGACTTTTTTAATAAGCGTCATGTGACCACGTCCCAGTCCATCTGCTATTTTGAGTATACCACCGAGTCTTTTTACGATTTTTCGTTCTTTTTTATCGAGGTCCATATATATTTCATGTTCATTTTTTTTAGGTAATCCACCCCTGTGATATCTGCATATACAACCAATAATTTCACATTCATGAAAATCAAAACCTTGAATTCCGTTTTCAATAATAATTTTCATGCTGTGTTTGTTGTGTCCTTTTGCCTCTATTGAATAGCCTATATCATGAAGCATGCAAGCTGCTTCGAGGTATTTTCTTTGTTTGTTGGACATATCATGCAATTTTTCGCAAACTTCATCAAATATCATCATCCCAAAGCGTCTTACCTCGTTGGCGTGATTAGTATCTTGATTGTATTTTGCAAGCATTTCTTCTATTGATTGTTTCATAGTGAAAATAGATTAGCAAAAAAACAAACTTCTTGCAAAATTTTCTGTTATAATTATTTTGAGATTTGAAGGTGGTTGTGTATAGATATGCAAGAAAATATTTTTGAAAGTAATGAAAATAATTTTAATATCCCATCAGATGTGTTAGATGAGATTCAGGCTAATATTGAGAATATAATTCAAAGTTTTGATATACCTGATGCTAATAAAACTGATGTCATAAAAAAGATTAATTTTATGTATAAGCAGACAAAACATATTTCTTTGACAGATGCTTTGACGGGATTATATAACAGAAGACATTTTGAAACTTCTTTTGAAAGAGAATTTTCGCGTGCAAGAAGGTATGCAAATGATTTAAGTTTTGCAATTATTGATATTGATTTTTTCAAAAAAATTAATGATACATACGGACATAGTTGCGGTGATTATATATTAAAAGAGGTTGCTTATTTAATTTCTAATAATTTTAGAGTAACTGATATGTTCTTTAGATATGGAGGTGAGGAATTTGTTGTAATTCTTCCTGAAACGACTAAAGAAAATGCTTTTATTCCTATGGAGAGATTAAGAAAGGCTTTTGAACATTCTGTATTCAAATATTTTGGTAATGAATTAAAAGTGACCATAAGTGTAGGGATTAGTGAGCTTTCTATTGATATAAACAGCCCTTTAGAACTTTTTGATTTAGCTGACAAGGCTTTGTACAGAGCTAAAGAAAATGGAAGAAATCAGGTCTGCATAAATTAATCAGACGGGGAATTAATAGAGTTAATTATTTAAGATAGGATGAGTTTATGATTAAGAAATTATTTACTTTTTTGGCGGTTTTAGTATTACTTTCAACATCTGCGTTTGCTGCAGAAAATTACAAATATGTTAAAGCAAGACATATTCTCGTAAATTCTGAAGCTGAAGCTATTCAGATAAAAAAAGCTATTGATGATGGTGGTAGCTTTACTTACTATGCACAAAAATATTCTCTTTGTCCATCAGGTAAAAACGGTGGAGATTTAGGATATTTTGGGAAAGGTCAGATGGTGAAACCTTTTGAAGATGCTGCTTTTGAATTGCCTGTGGGGCAGGTATCTGAACCTATTAAGACTGAATTTGGTTGGCATCTGATTGAAGTTGATGACAAAAGATAGAAAAAAACGAGGTTATTTTAACCTCGTTTTTTTTTATTAGTTTATGTTTTTATTTTTGTTCTTCCGGTAAAGGTTTAACAATTGAAGAATTTTCAGGAGTTAGCGGTACCATTTTTGTATTTTTTTCGTTTTCTTTTAATTTTTGTTCAAGTTTTGCTTTTTGTTCAGCTTCCTTTTTTTGTTGCTTTTCTATTTTTTGAGCTTCTTTAATAATTTTTTTTGATAATTTTGCTTCAGCTTTAGGTTGCATATCAAAGTTTGGATTAACAATCATCATTTTGTCCCAACATCCAGGGATTGGAGATTGCTCATTACATACACAATTTCTCCAAGTCATTCCTGTTTGTTTGTCCAAAAGTATAGTTAACATACCGTTTGAAATTACATCATATCTGTTATTATTTGCTGTTATTGATGTTTGTATCCATATTGTAGCAAGTAATACTATTACTAATGCAATTAAAATATTTTCTTTCATAAATTCCTCTTTTCTTATTATTCCCAGATTTATTATATAATAATAATTTTTCTTTGTCACTTAATTTATATATCTTTTTTGAAAGGTATATGTATAATGTCGCAATTTAATATTTTTGTTTATATTATTTACATAATAAAAAGAGGTGTAATATGTTGTTATTAATTGCAAGGTGGTTGTTATTTGCATTGGCTATAATATTTGTAGCTTGGCTAATTCCAGGTATTGAGGTTGATAATTTTCAAAGTGCAATGTTGGTTACGGTTGTGATCGCTTTGATAAATATTTTTATAAGACCTTTAATTGCTTTGATAACTTTACCTATTAATATTTTAACACTTGGAATTTTTGGGTTGGTTACAAATGCTTTGTTATTTATGCTTGCAGGGTATTTGGTATCAGGGTTTGAAGTTGATGGTTTTTTGAGTGCATTTATTGGGTCAATAGTTCTTTCTTTTTTGGGAGTAATGATTAATACTACTTTTAAAGACGAATAAGAATATGTATTGTGAAGCTCTTTTATCTTATGGATAAAGGAGCTTTTTGGTGATATATTTATTCTATGAATATGAATTTAGGAGATTGTATGAAAGGATTTGTTTGGCACAAGGATGGTACTGCTTCTATGGAAGAAGTTGATATGCCTAGAATTATTGAAGATACTGATGCTGTAGTTAAAGTGAAAATGTCTTCTATTTGCACGAGTGATTTACATATTATTCATGGGTTTGTGCCGAAAGCTAAACCTGAAACAGTTTTGGGACATGAATTTGTAGGTGAGATTGTCGAACTTGGAAAATCGGTGACTAATTTTAAAATTGGTGATAGAGTTGCGGTGAATGTCGAAACTTTTTGTGGTGAATGCTTTTTTTGTAAAAAAGGTTTTGTAAATAACTGTGTGAATGGCGGATGGAAACTTGGATGCAGTGATAACGGCTGTCAATCTGAGTATGTAAGAGTCCCGTTTGCAAATAATGGTATGACAAAACTTCCGGAAAATGTTTCTTACGAAGATGCTTTATTTGTAGGAGATGTTTTGTCTAGCGGATATTGGGGTGCTGAACTTTGTGAAATAAAAAAAGGTGATGTAATTGCAGTAATAGGTTCAGGGCCTGTAGGATATTGTGCAATGATGAGTGCAAAAGTACTAGGAGCATCTAAGGTTATTGCAATTGATATTGATAATTATAGGTTAGGCATTGCACAAAATCAGGGAATTGCTGATGTATTTTTAAACCCATTAGAATGTGATTTATTGACAGAGATTTATAAATACACTGAGGGACGAGGTGTTGATGCTGTAATTGAAGCTGCAGGAGGAGAGGAAACTTTTCAAACTGCTTGGCAAATTGCACGACCAAACGCTATTGTTGCAGTAGTTGCAATGTATGAAAGTCCGCAAATTTTACCTTTACCAGATATGTATGGTAAAAATTTGATTTTCAAAACAGGTGGTGTAGATGCTAATCATTGTGATGAACTTGTTAGATTAATTAGTGAAAATAAAATTTCTACTAATTTTATGATTACACATAAATTCCCGTTTGAAAAAATTTCTGATGCATATGAAGTTTTTGGTAATAGAAAAGATGGCTGCATAAAAGTTGCATTAACATATTAAAGCTTAAAAAAATTATTCTTGTTAATAGTTAGGGTGGTAATAGTTTAATTCTTTAACTTGATAAATAATTCTTTTTGTTATGAAAAGAATACTTACAATTTTTATGTTAATGGTTTTTGGAATGAGTGCTTTTGCTGCTGATTGCGGGTGTGATGAACAGATACAGTCATATGAACATATGTTCTGTGAAAAAGGCGCGGTATCAAATTTGGTTGCAATTACAAATTTGAGAAATATTATTTGTAAGGGGAATGCATTCAAAGTTGCTTTCTCATGTCAATTTAAATCAGAATGTGTAAAAGCTGGTGATAGAGTGAATTTTGATGTTCCTCAAGCGATATATACACAAGAAGGGACTTTGATTATCCCTGCTTGTTCAAAAGTTGTAGCTACAGTTACTCGTATAGAAAAACAAAGAGTTCCTAATAAAAATGCTAGGGTATATTTGAATTTTGAATGTCTTGTGTTGCCTGACGGCTCTATGTTTGCAATGTCTGCACGACCTTGTACAAAAGATTCTTCTTTAAAAGAAGACGGGTGGCATACTGCAGGTAAGTTAACTGCTTATACTCTTGGACTTGGTATTGTCGGTGCCGGTGCAGGTACAGGTTTTGCATTTATTCCTAATCCTGCAAAACTTGGAGTTGGTTATGCAATAGGTATTCCTGTAGGTACAACTGTTGGTTTGATTACAGGGCTTATTACTCCAGGGCTTAAATATCACGCTAAAAAGGGTGAAACAATTACAATTATGCTTTGTGATGATTTAGCTGTTTCTAAGCAATCTTGTCCTTGTCCTTAGATTTTTTACCTGTTAACAAAATTAGTGGGATGATAAAAATTGCTGCTACCGCAAAATATCTGAATGTTTCTACATAGCCCCATAAAGTTGCTTGTTGTACTAATTGTCTGTATAATTGTGCATTTGCCATGTTAGTGGCTGTCGCAATATCTGTATTTGCCGCAAAATTTGCAGCGAGAGAAGTAACCTTTGCAGTGTATGCATCATTTGCAAAATTTAAATGCCCTACCATCATATGTTGGTGAACTTGAGAGAATCTTGATATCATAGTTGTTGCAATAGATGTTCCTATTGCAGCTCCTGTGTTTTTCAATAAGTTTTGTACACCTGCTGCGTTTGTCTGCTGCTCATTTGTAAGTGTACTGCAAGACATATTCATTGTAGGTACCATAGCCATAATCATTCCAAGTCCGAATACAAAGTTTGGAAATGCAATATTTATAAGTGCTATTTGTGTATTAATTTCTCCAAACATTAGTCCACCAATTCCAAGGATTATAAGTCCTATTATGATAATTGGTTTAAATCCTAATTTGTTTGTTAACAACCCACAAATTAGAGTTGCAAGAAAACATCCTGCACCCCTTGGAACCATTGATAGACCGCTTAAAAATGATGTGTATCCCATTAAGTTTTGCAACATTGAAGGTAATATCGCCGCAGAAGCCATCATTACACCCATCAGAACAATCAATGTGATTGTTCCGAATAAAAAATTTCGATCTTTAAGTACAGATAAATCTATTAGCGGTTTTTCTTTTTTTATTTGAATAGTTATGAATGCTACAAATGACATCATTGATATTGCAAAGAGTTTGCAAATCCAAGCTGCAGAAAACCAGTCTGCATCATTTCCTTTATCAAGTACAACTTGCAATGTTAAAAGCCATACAGCAAGAAAGAAAAATCCTGAATAATCCATAGTTACATTTTTTTGTTTTTTTGCATATGGAGGATCTTCTACATACTTTTTGATTAAGTTAAGAGCTACAACCCCGAAAGGAATATTTATAAAATAAATAAAAGGCCAAGACCAAGTTTCTGTAAGCCATCCTCCTAATGCAGGTCCCATAATTGGAGCCATAACTACTCCCAGACCAAATACTGCCATTGCTGCTGAACGTTTTTCTTTAGGAAATATTTCAAAAATTATTGCTTGTGATATAGGCATAATGCCGCCACCACCAATACCTTGTAAAATTCTTGAAAATAAAATCATTGGCATTGATGTGGAAAGTCCACATAGTACAGATGCAATAGTAAATATCAAAACGCTTAATAGAAAGTATGTTTTTCTTCCCATAAGTTTTGAAAAGAAATCAACAGCAGGGATTACAATACCACTTGCTACTAAGTAGCTTGTAATAATCCAAGTTGATTCATTATGGCTTATCGAAAAAGTTCCAGCCATATATGGTAAAGCAACATTCGATATAGTTTCATCCAATGCAAACATAAATACTGTAAGCATTGTAGGAATCATAATTATCCAAGGGTTTGTTTTAGGTTTCCATTCTTGTACCAGTGTATCAGCTTGAGTCAATGTATATCACCTTTCATATAATGTAGATTTATCTACATTATTTTAATCATAAAAATCTAAAAAAAACAAGACATTTATTTAAATTTAATATCGCATTTTTTTAGAACATCTTTTTTTACAATGGATAACAGATTAAGTAGTTCTTTCTCTTTTTCTTCAGTCATTTCATTTTGGAAAGAGTTGACATGATCTTCTATAGCTTTTTTAATTTTTTTGTATATTTTTATTCCATCTTCAGTTACAGAACTTATCATTACAAGTTTTTTCCCTTTGTTGGAAGGGACTCTTTTGACAAATCCTTTTTCTTCCAAAGCCATTAAAAATCTGCCGGTGTGTGCTCTGCCTTTTAAAATAAGTTTGGCCAAGTCAATTTGTAATATTTCTGGGTTTGCATATAGTGTATCTAGGATTACAAATTCATCATGTGTAATTTCAAACCCATTTTTTTCAAAAAATCTTACTATTGCTTCATGTAGAATCCTGGAAGTAGATTCTAATGCATAAGGCAAACTATCTGTATAATGAGGAATTTTCATAATAACAAGTTTATATAACTTTTCAATGTATGTCAATTATGAAAATTTGATGTTATGTAATTATGAAAATTAAAAATAATTTTATTTGACAATATAGAGTTTGATTTTTATTTAAATTCTTATAACAAATAAAAAAGCGGGTTTAAGCCCGCTTTTGATTTAATTTACCCGAGATGCGATTAATCACTTCGCTCGCCATAAACGAATTTCGTGAGTGCCTCTTTGACCTGCGGTCAGCCTATTTAATCGGCACTCAGCTCCATTCTTGGCTCGCTCGTTCCGAACGCAATCTGACATTCTCATCGCTATCGCAAGCAAAATAAAAAGAGGATTAGGAAAATCCTATCCTCTTTTTATTTACCCGAGATGCGATTCGAACGCATGACCTACCGCTTAGAAGGCGGTTGCTCTATCCAGCTGAGCTACTCGGGC
>CASECH010000172.1 GCA_949286405.1 uncultured bacterium | reverse complement strand
AGAAGGTAAACTAATTGGAAAATATTCAAAAAACCATCTATTTTCATACTACGGCTCAGACGAAGGTAAATATGTCAAAGTCGGAGATTTTCCTGTAATGGTAAATTTAGATGGTATAAACGTAGGTCTTACAATTTGTTATGATATTAGATTTCCTGAAATTTATAGAGCATACCGAAAAGCCGGAGCTGATGTCTTTATTAACGCTGCAGCTTGGGGGCTAAGCAAACCTATCCCTTGGGAATGTATGACAAGAGCAAGAGCAGTTGAAAATCAAACCTATATGGTAGCACTTACACAATCTGGTCCAATAGAAGGTGATGAATGGAATATCGGACATTCAAGAATTATTGACTACAAAGGAGATAGTATATCTGAAATTAAAGACCAAAAAGAAGGTGCTATGAACGCAACTATAAATTTAAAGGAAATGTATGAATTTAGAGAAAAATGTACAATTCTAAATGATATAAGAAATAATTATGAGGTAAAAGAGTTATGAAAAAATTCCTATACATCGCACTAACATTATTTACATTAATACTTCTACAAACATCAAGCGAAGCTAAAACTATCAATAACGTTATTGCAGAATCAGGAATAAATAAGGATGCTATATCTATCTCAATAAAAGATGTTAAATCAGGCAAAGAGGTTTATCAACTTAACTCAAATAGGCCATTACCACCTGCGTCAACTCTTAAATTAATTACGCTTGCAGCTTCAATTGATACACTTGGCCCAAATTACGAATTTAAAACCCAACTATACAAAAATACGAATAACGAATTGTTCCTAAAACTTGGTGCAGATCCATTCTTACGATCAAAATCACTAAGAGCTCTAATAGCTTCTGCAAAGAAAAAAAATGTTATCTCTCCCAAAGCTATATATATAGATGACTACATCTTTGATAAAAATGAATGGGGAGAAGGTTGGCAATGGGATGATGACTTAAACCCATTAATGCCGAAATTTAGTTCTTATAATATCGACGGGAATTTATTAGGAATAGTAATTACACCTACCTCAACAGGAGCCCCTGCAAACATAACTACAAATATATTTTATCCGACTACTTTCATAAATTTAGTAACCACAAGTAAAGAAAAAAATAAAATATCATTCTCAAGGAATAACCACATTTCACCTGATATATTGACAGTAGAAGGCACTGTATCAGAACAAGCAGTAGAAGTAATTCCTGTCAATAATCCAAAAAGATATTTTATTCTAAGACTAGAACAAGCTATTAGGGATGAAAAATTTGATTATTATGGTAATTTCGCTCAAAAAAAATTACCTCAACAAAACATCTATCTAATAGATGAAATAAAAACACCAATAAAACATGCAATAGTTCCTATACTTAAAGACAGCAATAACTTCGTTGCAGAAACAGTATTCAAAGCAGCAGGAGCAAAATTTGTAAATAATACAGGCTCTTTAAATAATTCATTAAAAATGTTTAATGAATACTGTAAAAAAGAAGGATTAAATAATGAAAATATTAAAATAGTTGATGGAAGCGGAGTTTCCAAAAATAATCTTATAACAGCTGGCTTTATGACAGAATTTCTAGTAAACCAATCAGAAAAACCAAATTTTGAAATAGTAAAAACATTACTACCAACAGCAGGTGAAGGCACTTTAAAAAATAGAATGCTATACTTTAAAGATAATCTTAGAGCTAAAACCGGAACTCTATCAGATATAAGTGCAATAGCCGGTTACATAACATCAAGAAACGGTAAAACATACGCCTTTGACATAATGATTAGTGACCCTAAAGCCAAAAACTCTGATAAAAAAATCCTTGAAGAATATATTTTAAGAGCTATATATACGAATTACTAAAAAAAAGCCGACTTTAAGTCGGCTTCAGGTTAATTCAATATTTATGGTCCACTACTATTTAGTTTTAGGGGTATTCTGTCCAAAAACAATTTTAGCTAAAGTCCCAAGTACTCCTGCAACAATTGCACCAATAAACATTGATTGAACTTTTGCTTTTGGTAAAAGTCTTTTTATGTCCTTAAAAGAATTTTTCATATTTTCAGATCTCAATAATTCAGTGACTTTTTCATCTCCTTTATTTTTTTTCACAGCGTCTGTCACTAATTTACGAGCATTTACAATAGAGTTATAAGCTGACAACTGTTTTTCCGTAGCCTTTCCTAGTACTGGCTTTGAAAGAATTTTTTCAAATACATCAGCTTCCTGAGTTAACAATTGACGCAGACCATATTTTTCAGGAGCACTAACATAACCTACACCAGCTCCAACGACAGCACAAGCAGTACCAACTGCGGCAGGACTTACAGACAGATCACGAGACGACATAGTAATCCTCCTAACTTTATTCAATAACCACTAACAAAAGACCTGTACACATTGTTACTCTAAAATAAAATTTTTGTTAAAATTTTTACAGATTATTTACAACTTGTAACAATTCGATAAAAATTTTCAAACATGATAATATAAAAAAAGTTGAAAAGTATAAGGACAGACGATTTATGGAACCTTTTGTAACAATAATAACAACAACCGATAATATTGTAAAAAACGGGAATGCTGATGCATTTAATCTTTTGGTAAGTATGCTTGATATCCAAACATATCCAAAAATTGAGCATCTTATAATAGATAAATCTTCTACAGATGGGACCGTTGAACTTTTAAAAGATTATAAAAACAAAGGATATTTGCAATTTTATTCAGAAAAAGATACAGGCAAATTTAGTGCATTTAACAAAGGTATCATGAGAGCAAAAGGCAAGTATATATCATTTTTAAGTTGTGATGATTTTATCCATGACATTACGGCAATTTACGATATTGTGAATCTTATGGAAGCAAATAATGCAGACTTTTCTTATGCTCCTGCTTACTGCAGACATCCTGACGGTTTTGTATTTCTTTTTGAGCCGACTATTTACAATGCTTTTCAAGTTATGCCTTGTTCAAGACAGGCAATGTTTTTCAAAAAAACAATGCTTGAAAAAGAGAACTATTTTGATGAGAAATTCAAAATTATGTCTGACTTTGATCTTATCATAAGAATTCTAATGAAAAGATACAAGGGAATATACTTCAATACCAACTATGTTACATTCAAACTCGGAACTAAAGGACTTGAAAATCCACAAAGAGTCGAAGATGAAAGTAAAGCTATTTTCTTCAAAAATTACAAGAATCTTTATCCGCTAAATGATAAGATACTTGAAGAAATGGTTAAAACTTCAAACTTTCCAACTCCTTTACTGCAAAAACTTGCAACATTCTTTCCAGCAGAAGATAAAGAACTATTTTTACAAAGATGTGAGCAAATGAAAGAAATTCGAATAAATGCTTTAAAAAATCAAAAATAAATTTGTAAAGTGTTATTTTAAGAGTTTGCAAAAAAATCTTTGTGTCGTATGATATTATTATAGGTATTTAAGAAAGTTAGGGAATAAAAATGAGTCAAAAAGTAGCCGTAATCGGTTGCGGAGTATGGGGAAGAAATATTGTCCGCAATTTCTACAATTTAAATGTTTTAGATACAGTATGTGATATTGATGAAGAAAATTTAAAAAAGGTGACAGAACAATATTCTGGCGTAAAAGTTACGAAAGATTTTCACGAAATTATAAGTAATCCTGAGATAACAGGTGTTTGTGTAGTAACACCAAGTCATACACATTATAAAATGGTAAAAGCAATGCTTGAAGCAGGCAAAAATGTATACGTTGAAAAACCTATTTCAACCGTAGCTCAAGAAGCAAGAGATTTATCAGAGCTTGCCCATGCAAAAGGTCTTGTCCTTATGGTAGGTCATTTACTTCTTTATCATCCTGCTGTAAACAGATTAAAAATGCTTATTGAAGAAGGAGCATTAGGTGATATTGTATATGCACAAAGTGATAGATTAAACGTAAATTACTTTAAAAATGACAGAAGTGTCATGTGGGATTTAGCCCCTCATGATGTGTCTATGATTAGCTATGTAACAGGTAAAAATCCTGTAAGAGTTATATCTGCAGTTGGATGTTCTTCAGAAAAAAATGCTATTATGGACATAACACATATAGGAATAGAATTTGAAGATGGTGTCATAGGGCAAATTTCTGACAGCTGGATTACACCTAAAAAACATGTTACTTTACTTGTAAGAGGTACAAAAGCTACAGCCATACTTGATGACACTGTTCCTGAAAATAAATTAGTTATTTATGATAACTTTATAAAAGATAATTCGCAAAATGTTAAATCGGATTATCTTGAAATAGAGCCGCTTAAGTTGGAATGCCAACACTTTATAAGCTGCTGCGAATCAGGTAAAAAAGCTCGCTCAGATGGTGACAATGGTTTTATGGTAACCCAAATTTTAGAAGAAGCTGAAAAAATGATGTTAGGAGATAAAGTAAAAAAACTTGATGAAGTTAACTTTGCACTATCTAGGACAAAAAAATAATAAATAACGGAGAGACATTATGAACATAAAAAATAATCTTGCAAATATAATCTCAATAGGAAGAGTATTTTTTGCATTTGGGGCTGTTGCACTTTTGTATGAAAAAACAACTTGGGCATTTTTAATAGCACTTATTTTAACAGTTATTGCATTCGCCCTTGATGGAGTTGATGGATACGTCGCAAGAAAATTTAATCAAGCATCTGATTTAGGTTCTGTATTAGACATTATGGGTGACAGAATTGTAGAGATGACATACTGGATTACATTTGCAGTTCTTGGATGGATAAATATATTATTTCCTTTAGTATGCGTTGTAAGAGCATTTGTAACAGATGGCATCAGAAGTGTCGCTCTATCAAAAGGTTTTACAGCTTTTGGTTCAAAAAGTATGCAGTCAAGTAAAATCGGAAACTTTATCTGTGCATCAAAATTTATGAGAATAAGCTATGCTGTCGCAAAAGTACTTGCATTTTTCCTATTAATCATAGTAAATACTCCTGGCATGGAATTGTGGAAATATACTGATACACTACATACAATTACAATGATATTTGCTTGGGCTGCAATTATATTTTGTGTAGTTAGAGCTATACCAGTTGTAGCAGAAAGTCCAAAATTATTTAATAAGGATTAATTAAGATAATGGCTAAATTGAATATAGTATTATATGAGCCTGAAATCCCACAAAATACAGGCAATATTGCAAGGTTATGTGCTTGTACCGGGGCATCATTATACCTTGTGGGGAAACTCGGTTTTTCATTGTCTAGCAAATACACAAAACGAGCTGGCTTAGATTACTGGGATAGTGTTGATTTACATAAAATTGATACTATGGAGGAATTGTTTGAAACAAATAAAGGTGCTAATTTTTATTACCTAACAACTAAAACAGATAAATTATACACCGATACAAAATTTCAAGATGGAGATTTTATTGTATTTGGTCCGGAAACTAGGGGCTTACCTGAAAAATATGTAAAAGACGAACATGCTCTAACTATTCCAATGAAAGAAGGTCAAAGGAGTTTAAACTTATCTAATTCTGTTGCAATTGTTGCATATGAGGTAATTAGACAAAATGGAATATAAATTACCAAACTTACCTGAACGAAAAGAAGATTCAAACAAAGGTACATACGGAAAAATTTTGAACGTATCAGGTTCAGAATATATGACAGGAGCAGCAATATTATCTAGTATTTCTGCTTTAAAAGTCGGAGCCGGTTATGTAGAACTGGCAAGTCACCCTAACACCTTAAAAGCAGCATCATACATTGCTCCAGAAATAGTACTTGCACCTGTAGAGAAAATATCTCAATTAATACCACAATCTACAATACTTACAATAGGTTGCGGCCTTTCGCAATCAGATGAAGCAGTAGAAATATTTATAAATACAATCAAATTAGCTAAACAACATAATCTAAAAACAGTCATTGATGCTGATGGGCTGAATATTCTATCAAAAAATTACACAGAAATTCCAAAAGAATCAATATTAACTCCCCATCCTAAAGAAGCTTCAAGACTTTTAGATACATCTTTAGAAGATGTGCTGTCTAATATGGAACAAGCTGCAAAAAAAATTACAGATAAATATAATTGTATCACTGTATTAAAATCACACAGAACAATTGTTACTAATCAAAAACATCAAATTTATAAAAACAACTCAGGTAACAGTGCTCTTGCAAAAGCAGGCAGCGGAGATGTTCTTGCTGGCATGATTTCAGGATTGCTGGCACAAAATATGAATACATTTGATGCATCATGTCTTGGAGTATATCTACATGGACTTTCCGGAGACATTGCAAAAAATGACCTGACTGCATATGGAGTCTTAGCTTCAGATACAATCAGGTACATTCCTTTAGCTATTAAAGAATATATTAACCAAAGAAGTTAATACTATTTTCAGGTACAATTTCTTCTTTTGCACTATTATTTGGCATTTTAACATTTTGTTTTGTAGCCATAACTGATTTCATAGTTTTATCAGCTCCAATTTTTCTAGGAGAAGTAGGAACTACTCCATAATAAGCAGAATCAGAAACATAATTTCCTGATTTTGCGGCAGCTCTATTTTCTTTAATTAAATTTCTTGCTGCGATTCTTATATTTTCTGCCAAATCAGCTTCAACCGCTGCTGCTTTTCTTTCCAAGTATTTAGTTGCTGCTGTTTTTCCACCATTAAATGATAAATTGTTAATCATTACATACTCCTTTTAATTATACATAATCTTTAATAACCGTAAATATTTTTATTTGCACAAATACAAGAAAAATATTTACAAATATTAATAAAGATTATATACATATCAAAAGATACTAACAACTAACCATTTTTCCAAGAACAACTCTTTTCTCTGCACCTGTACAGGAAGGTAAATTAGAAGGAATTCCATAATAATTACAATATCCTAATAATGCGAAAGCCATAACTTCTTTAAAATTATTAGAAATACTGTAAGCTTCATGTGTTTTTAAATCAATATGTTTTGGCAGATAATGACGCAAATACTTCATTAAAGTCGGATTATATGCTCCTCCGCCACCTACTACAACCTCTTTTACATCAATATCAGGATAAATAAATCTTTCATAAGATGAAGTGATAGATTTTGCAGTCAAAGCAGTTACAGTAGCAATAATATCTTTCGGATCCTTTGGACCAAATTTCAGTGCATTTTCTATATAATCAGGAGAAAAATATTCTCTACCTGTAGTTTTGGGTGTATTTTTAAAATAGTAATCATCTTGCATAAGACAATCTAGCCAGCTTACAGAAATTTTACCTGAATCAGCAATTTTTCCATCCTTATCATAAGGTAAGTCATAAAACTTTCTCATACAATAATCAATCATAATATTACCCAAACCGGTGTCAAAACCATATGTAGGATGTTCATTACTTATCACTGTAACATTTGATATACCACCAATATTCTGGACAAGAATATTCTTTTTCAAAGGCTTAAACCACTTTTCATCAGCAAAACACACCAAAGGAGCACCTTCTCCACCATATGCGATATCAGCCTCTCTAAAATTAGAAATTGTTAAACAGCCTGTTTCTTTTGCAATAACAGAAGATTCACCTATTTGCAAAGTACTTTTTAGAGAAAAACCATCTATCTTATTATCAAATGGATAATGGTAAATAGTCTGACCATGACTGGCTATAAAATCAGGCTTACCATGTTCAGAAATTAATATATTACAAGCATCTGCAAAGCATTTCCCAACAACAAAATTCATCTGACATACATCTTCAATTGATGCATTTCCAGAAAACAATTGAAAAATCTTAGCCTGAACATGCTCAGGATACTTATAGTTGATACCTGAAATTAACTTAACAGACATATCAGGATACACTTCACATAAACCGGCATCAATACTATCACAAGAAGTACCAGACATTAACCCTATAACTTTTTTAACACTTAATTCTTCACCCATAGAAATATAATATAAAAAAGCTTGCGAAATCGCAAGCCTATTTTTACGTTTACAACTATCTTTTCCCAAATTCTCCAACGTAATTTTATAAATAAAACTATCAATAACTAAAAAATTTATAAATAATAATACAATATCCCTAATCTACTTCTTTGCAGTTGTAACCGTAAAATTAAAAATTCCAATTTTTTCTAATCGGACTGCTTATGCCATCACCTCTTTTTCTGATCTGTCCAATAAAGTCGTATCTAACTTCCCCAACTGATAGCTGTTATTCTATTAGCTTTTCTCTTAACACGTATTTGTCTTTCGACTCTTCTAATGTAAAACTAAGTTAAAAGCTTGACAAGTAAAAAAAAATTAATTATTTTTTACAATTGACCATGCCCTTTGATTTTCTAAAGAAAAATTCAAGTTCTAAAATCTTAATGAAGAAAATTTAATGAAATTACGTAAAAATTTCAACAAAATTTTCTTGACATCAAAAATTTATATAAGGCATGCTTTATTTCTTAGATACAAAAAAATTGTTTTTATTGTAAAATATCAAAGATATATGAAAGAATATTTTAAGACAAATACAGTTACATACAATCTTATATCATTCACAGGCTTCAAAGCTTTAATTTTATTTGCCCTTTTGATGGAATCACCAAAATCCTATGAAGAAGTCTGCGATTTCTTTTTGAACCACCCGCATTTAAAAGAAAAAATTTCAATCGATACATTTAGAGTATATATCACTTCCCTAAAAAGAGTTGGTTGTGAAATAAAACGAGAAAGAATAGACAAAGTTTCAAAATATTCAATAGTTTCTCATCCATTTGAACTTTCATTAACAGAAGAACAAATCCAAAGTCTAATAAAAATATACAAGAATATAACTAAAAATATAGATATTAAAGATTTATTATTACTTGAAAAGTTTCTTGAAAAAATAGCCTCATACATAGATGGAAAAGCTTTAAAAGAAACTCTTGAAAATAATTCTATACTAAAAGGCTATAATAAAAGCATAATAGAAGACTTAATTTTTTACTGCGACAATAAAGATCAAATCGTGATGAGATATAATTCTCCAAATTCAGGAGAAAAAGATATTGAAATATTAACTGATAAACTAGAATTTAACAATAATAAACTTTACCTGTACGGTACAGGATTTGAATATATGGAATATGGTATATTTTTAGTATCGAGAATTCTTGAAATAAAAGAAGTAAAAGAAATTAAAACAATACCTGTAACAAAAAACACAAAAATAGGATATAAAATTTCTAATTCAAATTTAAATCATATTCAATTAGATACAAATGAAAAGATTATACAAAAAACAAAAGATTATTCCATTATAGAAATAACATCATCAAATGATTTTCTAACAAGACAAAAGCTACTTTCATACGGTCCAATGTGTAAAATACTTTACCCTGAAAGTTTCCAAAAAGATTTTATTTCAAGACTAAAAAAAATGAAAGCGGGGTATTTTGATGTCTAGGTTAAGTTCAAAATACAACGATTCTTGCATAAAAATGTTTGAATTTTTAAAATTACTTACACAAGGTCCAGTAGATTTTAAAGATGTAATAGAAATATTTTCTGATGAAAAAACTGCAGGCAAATCAAATCCTCATGTTACTTTAAATAAATACCTCAACACACTTAAAGTATTTGGATTAAAAGTAAAAAAGAAAAAAAACAAATATTACCTGCTTAATTTTCCATACAAAAT
The DNA here is from genome assembly GCA_949286405.1 of uncultured bacterium. Taxonomy (GTDB): domain Bacteria; phylum Cyanobacteriota; class Vampirovibrionia; order Gastranaerophilales; family Gastranaerophilaceae; genus CALURL01. The sequence goes on along the minus strand of CASECH010000172.1, from coordinate 4,450 downwards.
TGATCTTGATACAAATGATATAAAAAGTTTGTCATTAATAAAACAATCTTCTGAACTACTACCCAAAGGGAAAACTAAAAAAAACATTGATTCAATAATTAAATCAATCGAAATAAGGTTAAGTGATATATCTCAAGCTATTGAAAAGACTATGTCTACAACAGAAAGCATTGACTATTCTTTCATTCATGACGAAATAAAAGAACAAATAAAACGCTGTGAAAATTATTGCCAAGAACATCAAAAACTAGAAATCACATACACTACAATTAAAGGGGAACAAAAAAATATCAAATGTTCTCCAATTGAAATTAAATATGAAAAAAGAAAGGTATGTTTAGCAGTAAATATACAATCAGAAGGAAGAATTATTGACATCCCACTTGAACAAATTGTAAAAATAAAACAATTACCAAATTCTGTGCCTCAACAAATTACTTCTACAACAATTGTATTCAAACTTAAAAACAGACTTGCAAAAAATTATAAGCTTCGAGAATGGGAACGTTCAGAAGGTCTTGACAGTGATGGAAATTTGATCGTAATCAACAAAAATGAAGACCAAGATCTATTACTCGCAAGACTTATGAGATACGGAGAAGAATGTATTATAGAATCTCCAAAATTTTTCAAAGAAAAAATGCTTGAATTGATTAACCAAACTCTTGAAAATTACAAAAATTAACTTAAATAAATTTTAACAATAAAAGAAATTTTTGATCCACTATGCTACGATTATATAATGGATCAAAATACGCAATACGTACCTCTACACTTACACAGTGAATTTTCATTACTTGATGGAGCAATAAAGCTAAAAGCTTTATGCCAATTTGCCAAAGAAAACAACATGCCTGCTGTCGCAATTACAGACCATGGTGTTATGTATGGTGCAATGGACCTTTATCTTGAAGCCAAAAGTGCTGGTATAAAACCAATTATAGGATGTGAATTTTATGTCCATAACGGAGACATTTCAGAAAGAGATCCTAACAACAATCCCCGTTATCACTTGATATTACTTGCAAAAGATAATACAGGTTATATGAATATGGTAAAACTAGCATCAGACGCCGCCTGCAAAGGTTTTTATATGAAGCCTCGTATAAACTTTGAAATGCTTGAAAAATATCATGAAGGCTTAATATGCTGCTCAGCTTGTCTTGGCGGAGAAGTATTACAAAATTTACTAAAAAATGATTATGAAGGTGCGAAAAGTGTAGCTAAAAGATATAAAGATTTATTTGGAGATGACTACTATATAGAACTTCAAGACCATGGGTTAGATGAGCAAAAAAGAACCAACCCGGATCTTATAAAACTTGCAAAAGAATTAGATATAAAAATGGTCATTACAAATGACTCTCACTACCTAAAAAAAGAAGATGCAGACTGGCATGATACCTTACTTTGCATGCAGACACAGTCTTTAAAAAATGAAGAACACAGGTTTCATTTTCCAAACAACGAATTTTACGTAAAAACCGTTTCAGAACTTAGAGATGCATTTAAATGGATGGACTCTGAAACATTTGACGAATGTATAAAAAACACAGTAGATATTGCAGACAAATGTCATGTAACAGTAAAATGGGAAGCTCCGCTACCTGATTTTAAAGTTCCTCCAAACCACACAAATGAATCCTATTTGGAAGAACTTGTTATGCAAGGTCTAAAAAGAAAATACAAAGATAACATAACTCCTGAACTTAAAGAAAGAGTTCAGTATGAGCTTGGTATTATCGAAAAAATGGGATTTTCAGCATACTTCCTAATCACATGGGATTTTATCCATTTTGCTAAAACACACGATATTCCTGTAGGACCGGGAAGAGGATCTGCTGCAGGTTCTGTAGTTGCATACGCTCTTGATATTACAGATCTTGACCCAATACACCACCATCTATTGTTTGAAAGATTCCTTAACCCGGAACGTTTCAGTATGCCCGATATTGATACCGACTTTTGTATCGAAAAACGTGGTGAAGTAATTGACTACGTAGTAGAAAAATACGGAGCGGATAAAGTTTGTCAGATTATTACATTCAATACCCTAGCACCTCGTAACGCATTCAAAAGCGTAGCTAGAGTATTTGGGATGGAATACGCAAAAAGTAATAAAACAGCTTCATTGATTTGCGAAGATACAATAGACAAATCAATGATTGAAGGTTCTGAACTAAAAGCTTTATATGATACTGATGAAGAAATTAAAAGAGTTATAGATACAGCAAGATGTGTAGAAGGTGTCAAATGCGGAATAGGTATGCACGCAGCAGGGGTAATCATTTCATATAAACCTCTTGATCAAATTGTACCGGTACAACCTTCAAAAGACGGTATAATTATTACGCAATACCACAGAGAAATCCTAGAAAAAATGAAGCTACTTAAAATGGACTTCTTAGGATTACGCAACCTTACAATGATTCACAAGACTTGTAAGCTGGTAAAAAAATGTCAAGGTATTGATGTCGATATCAACCATATTCCACTAGATGATAAACCAACTTTTGACATGCTCGTAAAAGGAGAAACTGTCGGAGTATTCCAACTTGAATCTCAAGGCATGACAAATTTGGTCAAAAAGCTTAAACCTGACGTTTTTGAAGATTTAGGAGCTTTAGTTGCACTTTTCAGACCTGGTCCTCTGGGATCAGGCATGGTAGATGACTTCGTAGAAAGGAAACATGGACGCCAAGCAATCACATATGCCCACCCAAGATTAGAACCGATCTTGAAAGATACTTATGGCACCATGGTATACCAAGAACAAATCATGCAAATCTTCCAAGTTATGGCTGATTACTCTCTAGGTCAAGCAGACCAAGTTCGTCGTATGATGGGACACAAAGACCCTGAAGCTATGGCTGCCCAAAAAGACAAACTTATTGAAGGTTCAGCTAAATATGGAATGAAAGCAGAAGATGCAACTAAATTATTTGAACAAATTCAAAACTTCGCGGCATACTGCTTTAACAGAGCACACTCGTCCGCATATGCGTTCGTAGCTTACCAGACAGCATACTTAAAATGCCATTATCCTGTTGAATATTTATCTGCACTTCTATCAAGTGTTGCAGGCGATCAGGACAAAACACAAGCATATATCGAAGAAGCACTAAAATACGGGATAAAAGTACTTCCTCCCGATATCAATAAGTCATTCTTAGAATATGCACCGGATGGAAAAAATATTCGTTTTGGACTTGCATCAATCAAACAAGTCGGCGAAGGTGTAATTGATGAAATTATAAGGGAAAGAGAAGAAAACGGAGAATTCAAATCTATTTATAACTATATCAAACGTCTTGATACGAAATGTTCTAATAAAAAAACACTTGAAGGACTAATTAAAGCAGGAGCATTTGCATCAATAGAAAAAAGCAGAAAACAGTTAATGGATAATATTGAATATATCACTGCAACTGCATCAAAAGAATCTAAAGCAAAAGAATCCGGTCAAGGTAGCCTATTTGACATGCTAGGTGATACATCTGCGATAGAAGAAGCAAAATTCCAACTTTCAGGTACAGATGAAGAATACGATGCAAGAACTATTCAAAATTTTGAAAAAGAATTTCTTGGATTTTACGTAACAAGTCACCCACTATCTACAATAAGGGATAAATTACCGTTCCTTATGACACATAAAATTACTGAAATAGCGGAACTTCCAAACGATAAAATAGTGACAATATGCGGACTTATTACGACAACGAGACAAATACCGACAAAAAAAGATCCTACAAAATTCATACGCTTTGTAACTATTGAAGACTTATCAGGAAGAATTGATGTAATTGCATTCAACAGTAAAATCGCAGAATATGGAGATTACCTGCAAAATGAACAAAGAGTAATAGTTTCTGGAAAAGTTAATAGACGCAGTGATGATGAACCTCCTGTTTTGTTAGTAGAAACAGTAAAAACTGTTGATAACTCAAATATCTTTACCATAACTTTAAAAGATGAGTTTAAATTTGAAGAAATAGTTCTTTTGAAGAATTTATTATGTGAACATGCAGGCTCTGACCCTGTGACTTTCAAAATAAAGGATTTAGATGGAGAAGTAAAAGTCCTTACATCTTCTTTATTCTGGGTAAGTACATCAAATGAACTTATCAACAGACTAAAAAAAGCATTTTCTGACAGAATAGATATAGATGTTCGCTCAATGGATAGCACAACAAAACAAGAAGAAGCTGCTGCCTGTTAAATATCAACATATAATGACAAAAATGCAATATTGCCTGAGAAGAATAAAAACATTAGAAATAAAATAATAAATAAAATAAAAAAATTTTTCTTTAAATAATAAAAAAATGCTTGCAAAAAAAAAATGTTTATGTAATACTAGGAGAGTACCCAATGCGGGGGTAATTCAGTGGTAGAATGCCTCCTTGCCAAGGAGGATGTCGCGAGTTCGAGCCTCGTCTCCCGCTCCATT
>CASECH010000171.1 GCA_949286405.1 uncultured bacterium | reverse complement strand
ATCTACAGTAAAATTAGCTGCATTAGAATATTATGAGGATAGTCCGGCATATGCTCATTGGAACTTAAAAGTTAATGGCAATCCTGGTGGTTACAACCCATATTTGGATGGTATAACTGCAACAGATTCTGACCGTAGATTGAAATATGTCGGTACTCCAAATAATGCAGGGCTTGATAAAATTCGTCAGTTAAAGGTATTTAACTATGTCTATAAAAAGGATAAAGCAAAAACTCCTCATGTAGGTGTTATTGCTCAGGATTTACAAAAAATCTTCCCTGATGCTGTAATGAAAGGTGAAGAGGGATTTTTGAAAATTCGTATGGAAGATATGTTCTATGCATTAATAAATGCAGTTAAAGAACTTGATGCCAAAATTACTGAATTAACTAATCAAGTAAAAATCTTGCAAGAGCAAAATAAATATATAATTAAACAAAATAAACAAATTATGCAAGAGAATAAAGAAATAAAAGCTCGTCTAAAAGCTCTTGAAGCTGTTAGATAGTATATAAAATAAAATTGATATTTGTGAAAAACGGTTCCTAAAATATAAATTAGGAACCGTTTTTTTTGTTACAAGCTGGTTTTATAAAAAAAAGATATAACAAAAAAAAGCCATTCTTTTAGAAGAACGGCTACCAGACTTGGGGAGGAGGTATGAAAAACGATAAGTTTTTCATATCTAATAATTTTGTATACGGCAAAATTGTTTTTCAACTTTGGCAAATATTTATAAATATCCTCCAAACGATGTAGAAAAAATGCCATCGAATTTTTTCAATGGCATCTTAAGATTTTTTATTATGTATTTGTAAAACTATTGTACTTGCATTTCTTTTTCAAAACCAAATAATGAACTTACTGATTCATCATCATGAATTCTTGCAATTGCTGCTCCTAATAATGGTGCTACTGACAGTTGTTTTATATTAGCAGGCATTTTTTCCATATCAAGAGGTATCGTGTTAGTTACAATACATTCTTTTATAGGTGCACTTGCAAGTCTATCTAGTGCAGGACCTGAAAATACCGGATGTACTGCACAAACATAAATTTCTTTTGCACCTTCTCTTTTTAAGAGTTTTGATGCTTCACAGATTGTTCCTGCTGTGTCGATAATGTCATCAAACATAACACAGACTTTATCTTTTACTTCACCAATTACATGACTTGCAATTGCTTCATTATGTTTATCTCTGCGTTTGTCAATGATAGCTAAAGAACAACCTACAGCTTTTGCAAAATGCCTTGTTCTTTGTACTCCGCCTGTATCAGGACTTACTGCTACCATATCTTCAGGATTAATGTTCAAATTCTTAATATAATTAACCAGTATTGAAGTCGCAAAGATATGGTCAACAAGGATATTGAAAAATCCTTGGATTTGACCTGTATGTAAATCCATAGCAAGTACTCTGTCAGCTCCGGCTGTTGTTAACAAATCAGCTACAAGTTTAGCTGTAATTGCTTCACGACCTGAAGTCTTTCTATCTTGTCTTGCATATCCGTAATATGGAATTACAGCAGTGATAGTTTTTGCACTTGCTCTTTTGAAAGCATCGATAATGATTAGAAGTTCCATTAAGTTTTCATTTACAGGATTGCATAAAGGTTGAATAATAAAAACATCATCACCTCTTACGCTCTCTTTTACTTGAACGTAAATTTCGCCATCAGCAAAGTTTTTTACTACCATAGGACCGATTGATGTCCCAAGATAATCAGCAATTTCCTGAGCAAGTTTTGTATTTGAACGTCCGGCAAACAACTTGATATCATGAGTAGGATTGATTGCTCGTTCTAACTGCGGAAATGTAGCTTCTAAAACCATTATTTAAAATCCTTTCTTTTCTTCCAATCCATGAATTATTATAGTCGTGATGAGTTATAACCTCAACATTTCTTTAAGTAATATTACTAAAAACTATATTTTTGACTTGTGTACACTCCTTAGAATTCCTCGTTGGAATAGACCATCAAGAATTCTGAAATTTAATAGGTTTCTATAATCATACATAGCAGGTGTAAATGATGACATACTTTTATTGTCGCCTTTTAAATTTTTTACCATTTCTTTTACCTTTTTCATATCATGAATCAGACCTGTTTTGAATCTGTCAGGTTTGTATACTGTCCAAGTTTCATGTGGGTAATATGTTGATCTGCATTCATTTGTATTTTGGTTAATTAGCATTTCACGGAACATTGCATAATTCATATTATAAAATTCTTGTTTAATATCTTTTTCAAATGGTTGCAATCTTTCAGGCATGTATACTTTTGGGGTTGAAATATCCTCTGAGTATGGATTTAATTCTTCCATATAGTCCATTGATCCAATACCAACTATTTGGATTGATTTAGCAAATTTTTCAAGGATACCTAAATCTTCCGCATATTTTGATAATATATCTAAAAATGATGTACAGCCTTTACCTGAACAGATGTAGTCTGTAATTACTGTCTTTTTACCTGTTTTTTCCATATTGTCAACTATTGTCTTAGGATCGGCTTTAATACGTTTGAGATATTTCATATATGCTATTTCTTCTTTTTCAGTCGGAGCAATACTGTCAAGTCGTTTTACTCCTAAAGTTGAATCCGGTCTGTACCAATATTTTGAAAATGCAACAAATTTATAATCATCGATACCATCTTTCATCCATAAAGCTGTATTTAAAAACCATTTTGGGCTGCGTCCAAGACAAATTATTGGTTGATCTTTATATTTTGAATAAATTTTAGATGTTTTAATGAATTCATCCATTAAAAATTCATTTTTTAATGGGAGATAATCCATTTGTTTATCTACCAGTTGCTCTTTATTTACTTGTTTATCAAAAGTGAGATATCTTTTTCTAAAACGAGTTTTTGTAGCGGGGGTCATTGCCATATATTCTTCATAGTCGATATGGGGAACGGTCCTGTTTGGATCAAAAAATTCTCCAAAATGAATATTTGCGTTGTAATTAAAATTACTAGGTACTTTTACAAAATTTCTAACTTGAGGATGTTGATTTTCTTGTGAATGTTGTTTGTTGACTGGATTGAATCTGTTATGAGGGGTAGTAAAATATTCTGCTGCAATTCTGGAAATATGCATAATTTCTCCTTTTTGTTTCGCATATGTTAATAAATAGCGTAAATATTTTTTTTGCTATTTAGAGTAAAAATTATATAAGTTTTTTAATTTTTGTAACATATATTTTGTTTTATAATAGTTTAGAGTAGAAGATTTGAGTAAAATTTGTAGGAACAATATATAATCGTTTATACAAATTGAACAGGTGTAGTGAAGTATAGAGGAATAGAAAAATGAAAAATATAGAAGTAAAAAATATAAATGGAGAAGATAACATATTATTTATTCCAGAAGGTGTTTGTTGTCAGCAAATGTTTTTAAAAGTAAAAGATGATATTATTCAGGATGCTAAATTTTTTGGCGGATGCAACGGTAATTTACAGGGGATTTGTCATTTGATTATTGGACATAATGTTGATGAAATTTCTCAAAAGCTAAAGGGAATATGTTGTGGAGCAAAACAAACAAGCTGTCCGGATCAGCTTTCAAAATGTATTGAGGCATATAAAGATGTTAAAACGAATATCTTAGCTGAGACAAAATAAAAATATAAATATTGTAAGAAAAAAAGACTTTAGTTAATTAACTAAAGTCTTTTTGCTATTTCTAATTTTTTCTGTAACCACATTTAGGGCAGACACCATCTGTGTTTAGTGATATTCCGCATAATGGGCAGCGATCTAAAGTTTTGTTTACTTTATATTCTTCACTAGCTGCATTAACACCACTTGTGAATGTGATTTTTGAAATGTTTAATTTATCTTTTAATAAATCATAGACAATTTTAATCATTCCTTCTACAGTCATTGTCTCTTTAGTTACTACTAGTCTGCAATCAGGGTAAGCTGTTGCAAGTTCTGTTTTAAAAGCTTCACCTTTCATTGTATTTTGTGGAGCCCCGTTTTTAATTCCTTGCTTTTCATAAACCTCTAAAATAGCAGGTAAAAGAGGATCATCTTCTCTTAAAATTGTTGCATGGTCAAAATTCTTAAGAACTTCCCAAGCTGTTTTTTGAATTTCGTTACAAGGGAATACCATATTTACCCCCATATTAACGCTATCTTCAACTTCAATAGTTAAAACTCCTGTGTGTCCATGTAAGTATTGTGCTTCGCCTTTGAAGCCATAGAATCTGTGTGCATACTGCAAGTCAAAAGTGGTAATTGATTTCATAATTTTTCTCCTTTTTTAATCATTTTATATAAACAAATTAGAATTTGAATTACTGCTTTCGGCTATATATTTCGCAACGCCTGCGATTTCTACACCATCAATAAGTTCTTCTTTTTGGATTCCCATTACATCCATGCTCATCTGACAGGCAATAAATTTAACCCCATTAGCTTGAGCTTGGGTCATTAGTTCTTTTAGAGTTGAAATGTTTTTATTTTTCATAACCCATTTCATCATTTTAGAGCCTACTCCTCCCATATTCATCTTAGAAAGAGTCAATTTATCTGCACCTTTGGGCATCATAAATCCAAACATCTTATCTATTAATGATTTTTTCACAGTTACATTATCTTTTCTTAAAATATTTAATCCCCAAAAGGTGAAAAATAATGTAACATCATGACCGCTTGCTTTTGCACCATTCGCGATAATGAATGCAGCTAGAGCTTTGTCCAAGTCGTTTGAAAAAACGACTATTGTTTGACCGTTTTTGGCTGGGATTTGAATATTTTGGTTTTGCACAAGTGCTTGACCTTTTTGAATTGTTGCTACAATTTTTTTATCTTTGTTATCTAAATTAAGCAAAGTGTTATTTGTAGAGTTGCACCAAGCCTCGACATCTGCGTAAAACCCTTTATCTGTTGATGAGATTTCTAAAACTTCGCCATCTTGGATATTTGAAATATTTTCTGCTAATTTCATAATCGGTCCAGGGCAAGATAATCCGCAAGCATCAACTTTCAAAACATTTTCACTTGATTTTGCAAGAGCTTGTGCACTAATCTTTTTTGTAACTTTGCTTTCTTTATCTCTTTGTATTTCTTTATAAAGCTTCATGCCTGCCATTAAAGAATACACATTATTAAATCCTTTTTGGATTAAAATTCTTGATGCAAGATAGCTTGTATATCCTGAATCACAGACTAAAATAACTTTTTTATCAGTAGGTATTTCACCTGTTCTATCTCTTAATTGAGCAAGTGGAATATTTATAGCTCCATCAATTGTTTTTGTATTATAACTTTCAGGAATTCTTACATCAACAACAAAAGAGCCTTCAATATCTTCGTAATAAGCAGGTTTTACAAAACCTCTTAAAACGTTGTCCGCACTCATCCCTAAAATATTTACAGGATCTTTTGCAGATGAATATGGAGGTGCATAACATAATTCACTGTCCAATAAATCTTGAATATTACCGTTATTACGCATTACAGAAGATATTACATCAATCCTTTTTTCAACTCCTTCTTGTCCTACTGCTTGTGCTCCAAGAATTTCCCCTTCGTTATTAAATAACAATTTGTAAAAAGTAGATGTTGCATCAGGATAATAACCTGCATGTGAGTTTCCAAAAGTCAGAATTTT
>CASECH010000170.1 GCA_949286405.1 uncultured bacterium | reverse complement strand
GTGAAAATTGTAATGATGAAAATTATGATTTAAAAAATAAATTCTATAAAATAATGGATGTTGTTGAAAATCCTGATTTCAAAAATGATGAGAGTTTAAAACTTGTAAGGCTCATGAATTCTTTCCCTGAAATAAAACTAAAATTTTTTAAATTGAAAGATGAACATAAAAAAGAGTTGTCATATAATTTAGGAGATATAAATGACATAAAAAATCTTGGGCCACAAAAAGCTGGTGCAATATATTTTAGAAACGCTTTTTATATCCCTACAAAAAATTATGATTTAAACGAATTTGATATAAGTGAGATATACGATAAAACTGATAAAAAGCAGGTAATCAATGATATTGTGGATAAAATATATGATAAACTCTTGCCTGGAGGAATTTTAGTTCTGGGAAATCTTTTGAAAGACCATGTATATATTGCAGGAGATGATGTGCCTGAAGATGAGAAGTTATTTTTGCCATCTTATTTCTGTCATATATACAAAGAATCTCCTTTGCATGCTGCATTATCAAAAGATAATAGATTTATCCCTATATATTTTACTGAAGGTGAAAAATCTTGCATGAGTGTGCCTACTATTTGGCAGAAAGTTTCTTAACTTTTTTATATCTCAATTCTTGTATAAAAATTAAAATTTTTACTATACAAAAACTTATTTGCATGGTATCATATTTACAGATGTAGTAGGTAAATATTTTTTGGAAATATATGCAATAAAATATTATTAATAAGAATTAGAGATAATAGCTCGATAGGTTAGATGTATCGAGCATTGCGTGTATTATTAAAAAATAGAAAAGGATAAGGTAAAAACTTTATGGACTTTTTATTGATTATTGCGATTATTGCGGTAATAGCTTTAGTCGCTGTGCTGTTTGTCCAGCAAAGCAAAATGAAATCCGTGCTTTTATCTACCGAAAAAGATAAAAAAGCATTAGAAGAGAAAGAAAAACTTCTTTTAAAAGAGGCAAAAATTAAAGCAATTGAAGAATTGCAAGATGACAGAGAGAAACTCAACGAAGAAGAAAGAGAACGCAGACAGGAACTTGCAAGACAAGAACAAAAATTAGCAAAACGTGAGGATATGCTTGAGGATAAAATACAAGAGTATACCGATAAAGAAATTCAAGTCCAAAGAAAGCTTGATGAATTACTTGATAAAGAAGACTATCTTGCAGAAATAGTTCAAAAGCAGACGACAGAGTTGGAAAGAATTTCTGGCATGTCTGCAGAAGATGCAAAAAATATGTTACTAGAACAGCTAAAGCATGATTTAGCACAGGAACAGATGCAATTAATTCGTGAAAATGAAGCCAAGATTAAAGAAATTTCTTTAGAAAAATCAAAAGAAATTCTTTCTACGACTATGCAAAGATGTATGATTGAGCAAGTTGTAGAGACAACCGTTTCAGTAGTAGCATTGCCAAATGACGAAATGAAAGGTCGTATTATTGGTAGAGAAGGTCGTAATATTCGAGCTTTAGAAACTTTGACAGGAGTAGACTTAATCATAGATGATACTCCGGAAGCTGTTGTATTATCAAGTTTTGATCCGGTAAGACGAGAGATTGCAAAACTTGCTTTGGAAAAACTTATAGTAGATGGCCGTATACACCCTGTACGAATCGAAGAAATGGTAGAAAAAGCAAGAGAAGAAATTGAAAAGAAAATTTGGCGTGAGGGTGAAAATGCTGCATTAGATATGGGAGTTATGGGCTTAAATAAAGAGCTAATCAAAACTCTTGGAAGACTTTATTACAGAACAAGTTATGGTCAAAATGTTTTGAAACACTCTTTAGAAGTTGGTCATATCGCAGGCATGTTGGCTGCCGAATTAGGTGCAAATGAAGCAGTTGCAAAACGTGCAGGTCTTTTACATGATATCGGTAAAGCAGTTGATCAAACCCAAGAAGGTACTCATATTCAATTAGGTGTTGAACTTGCTACAAGATATGGAGAAAGACCTGAAGTGGTTCATGCAATAGAAGCTCACCATGATGATGTTGTCGCAAACACAATAGAAGCAGTACTTGTAAAAGTCGCAGATGCAATTTCTGCTGGTAGACCGGGTGCAAGACGTGATACTTTAGAAATTTATATTAAACGTCTTCAAAAAATTGAAGAAATTGTAAATAGCTATGAAGGAATTAAACAATCATTTGCAGTGCAAGCTGGTCGTGAGGTTCGAATTATTGTAGAAGCTGAAAAATTTGATGATCTCGCTTCTCAAAAATTAGCTCGTGACGTTGCAAAACGTATCGAAGATGAACTTGATTACCCTGGACAAATAAGAGTAACAGTTGTAAGAGAGTTTAGAACTACTGAAATTGCAAGATAATTTTTGGGCTGAGTTTTTCTCAGCCCCTTTTCAAAGAAAAGGAAATTTATGTCAGGTGATGAAAAAACAATAAAAATATTATTTTTTGGAGATATGGTCGGCAAACCTGGTAGGTATGCTGTGAGAGACTATATTGAAGAATTGTGTAAAGATAATGAAATGCCTGACTTTATTATTGCGAATGTAGAGAATGCATCTCATGGATTTGGTCTTACAGAAAAGAATTATAATGAAATCTCAGGATATGGTGTAGATTGTATGACGTCTGGAAATCATATCTGGGATAAAAAAGATATTTTTAACTACATCGATAATGCTGACAAGTTAGTCAGACCTTTTAATTACCCTAGTGGAACACCAGGAGTCGGGAGCAGAATATTTGAAATACAAAATGGTTTAAAAATAGCTGTTGTAAATGCTTTAGGAAGAGTATTTATGGCTCCTGTTGATTCTGTTTGGGAATGTGTGAGAGATGAAATTAAGCGTCTAAAAGAAATTACACCTATTTTAATTGTTGATTTTCATGCAGAAGCGACTGCAGAGAAAATTTGTTTTGGTCGCTTTTGTTCTGAATTAGGTGTAAGTGCATTTTTCGGGACTCACACTCATGTCCAAACAGCCGATGAACAAATAATAAATCACATGGCATATATTACAGATGCCGGGTTTTGCGGAACCAGTGACGGAGTTATAGGAATGGAATATAGTACTTCTTTATCACGATTTACCACAGTAATTCCGGAACGTTATGATGTAGCTGAAGGCGACATTACACAGGTTTGTGCAGTGGAAGTTGAGCTTAATCCTTCTACAGGTTACGCTGTCGCTATAAAAAGAGTTTTTTGTAGTAGAAATAGGAAAGAGAAGGATGAACGACCATGAAGTGTGATTTACATATTCATACATATTATTCGGACGGAGTTTTTTCGCCCGAAAAAATCGTGGATACGGCTATTGATGTCGGACTTGGTGCAATAGCTTTGACAGATCATGATAATATTTTATCTTATAATGTCGCTAAAGATTATTTGAAGAAAACAGGAAAACAAGATAAATTAGAAGTTATAGAAGGGGTTGAGATAAATACTCTTTATAAAAACTATGAAGTACATATATTAGGATATTTTATGGACGATACAAATAGTGATTTTAGAGAGTTGTTGAAAACTCAACAAAACGCAAGGGTAAAACAAACCAAAGAAATTATCGCCCTTTTATCTAAAAAAGAAGGTATAAAGATAAAGTATGAAGACATTGTAAAACAGGTTGCGGAAGGTGGCAGTATAGGACGGCCACATATCGCTAAAGCTATTACTAATGCAGGTGGTACAGTGAGTGTAATAGATGCTTATGCAAAATATATTCATGACGACTCTCCTGTATATGTTCCAAGAAAGACAGTATCTCCTCAGGATGCAGTTGAAATAATATATGATGCCGGAGGAATTCCTGTAATAGCACATCCACATGATTTGGATATCGCAGAACCTTTAATTAAGGATTTAATGTCATATGGATTAAGAGGAATAGAAGCTTATCATAGAAAACATTCTCCTGCGTGTGTTGAATATTTTTCATCAATGGCAGAAGAACTTGGCTTGATAGTTACCGGCGGGTCTGATTTTCATGCACCGAATATAATGAATGGGCAAATTGTAATGGGCAAGAATTTCGTTCCAGAATGGATATATGATAAATTGCTTCAAGAAAAGAAGCTTATTGATATGGCATAGTAATTGGAGAAATTATGGCTAGAAAAAAATATTGGAAACTGGAATATTCAATAGCTTTATTTTTTATGCTTGGTACGATATTGCTTATGATGCCTATTTCTATCGAGAATACAAGGCAGGCAAATTTTATTTCTAAGTGGAATGAGAGATATAATCGTGTAGACTATATGTTTCAAGTTATAAATGCTCATATTACAGGAGAACTTTTAACAAGTTTCAATAGAGCTAAGACTCCACAAGAAAGAGAAAAATTATTATTACAGATAGTAAAACCTTATCTGCGATTAAATACAGATCAAACTATAAGTAAGCATTATAAAATTAAATATATGAATGGAAATCGTTCTTATAAAGGACAGTTGTATAATTTTAGTGATTTTTATTATGCCGAAAATAATACAATTGTTGGCATAAAAGATATTCAATCAGAAAAAGAAAATGATGCATTTTTTATGATGATGTTTGATATTAATGGTCTTTTACCTCCAAATTGTTGGGGTAAAGATATATTTGGTATAAACATATATGATGAAGGCAGAATAGAGCCATTTGGAGCTCAAATGGATATGGATGAGCTAAAAAAAGATTGTTCTGATAGTGGCAGCGGTATCGGATGTTCTTATTACTATAAAATAGGTGGAGGTTTTGATGATTAATAACATACAAAGAGTTTGTGTATTTGCATCATCTTGTAACTATTTAGATCCTATATATTATGAAGATGCTTCAAAACTAGGAGACCTTCTTGCTAATGCTGGTATGGATATGGTATATGGTGGGAGCTCTTTAGGACTTATGTGGGCTTGTGCTGAACAAGTAAAAAAGAATGGTGGTCAAATTATTGGTATAATGCCTGAAAAACTTCATAATATGGGTGTACATACAGATGAATGCGTCGAACTTTATGTGACTCCTTGTATGCGAAGCAGAAAAGCTAAGATGGATGAACTATCTGATGCTGTAATAGCTCTTCCAGGAGGTCTCGGGACGTTGGAAGAATTATCTGAAATGATTGTTCAAAAACAACTTGGATATAATAATAAACCTATTATTTTATTAAATACTAATGGCTTTTATGATAAATTGGTGGAATTTTTTGAGCATATAATAGATTTAAAATTTGCATCAGATTCAGCACGTGATTTATACTATCTAGCCTCAACTCCTTGTGATGCTATAGAATATTTAAAAAATTATGAACCTAAAAATGTACTAATTACAAAAGAACAAATTTATAGTAGAAAATAGTAGCTTTTCATTATTCAGAAATTATTTTTTGTAATCAAGTTGGCATAGTAAACATAAAAGTTTTAATATTCTAACAAGATCACGCTTTAAGTTTAGTTAATATGATGATGAAAGAAACAAGCTCGTGGAATGTATAAAAAAAAATCAGGGTTTTTACCCTGATTTTTTCTTAATATTTAAGCATTGAAATAACTTTTCCTGCATCTTTAAGTTTTTCTCTACCCTTAAGAGCTTCTAGTTCAATAAGAAAAGCTATACCAACAAGATTTGCACCAGTTTTCTTTACTAATTTACATGCTGCTTCTGCAGTACCACCTGTTGCAAGTAAGTCGTCTACAACAAGAACATTTGCACCTTGAGGAAAAGCATCTTGGTGTACTTCAATTTTATCTGTACCATATTCAAGTTCATATTCTTGAGAATATGTTGCAGCAGGTAGTTTATTAGGCTTTCTAATTGGTACAAACCCTGCATTTAATTTATAAGCCATTGGCATACCAAATATAAAACCACGACTTTCAATACCTGCGATATAATCTATTTTTACACCTTTAAATTGTTCACACAAGTAGTCAATCATTACTTTTAAAGTTTCAGGTTCTTTTAGTGCTGTTGTAATATCTCTGAAAATGATACCTTCTTTGGGAAAATCTTTAACGTCCCTGATTTTACTTTTTACGTCAATAAGTGTTTGTGTCATTATTTTTCTCCTTTTTCGGCTACAAATTGTTTAAGTCTTTCAGTATATTCTTTTGTATAATTTTTAGTTTTTTGTAACTCTTTTTTTATAAATGCTTTTATACTAGCTTCTTCTTCCATAACAAGTCCATGGGCGGTTTTACCCCAGTTCATATCCTTTTTCATAAATAAAATCTTAAAACAAATAAAAAGAACTAGCGGAAACCATATTACAAGTAAGTAAATTGACGTTTCAACTGCCTCAAACGCAGCATCAAGTCTTGGCATAAAATCATATCTTCTAAGAGAATATCTTGCTGCGATGAAAAAAGCTATTCCTATCGCGCAACCAATAATAATTGAAGAATAAAGAGTATGAGTAGGAGCATCCTTTGCAAGAACTTTGAAAGCTCTTATTAAAAGCTCCATAACAAGCCATAGCGGCATAATAAATTCAGAAATATATGCCATCATATCAAGTCTTGCTCTTAAAGATATGTCTTTTGATCGCAGTGCAGCCCCTGAGTGCTCAAGATATCTTCTTATAGTTCCTTCAAGCCATCTTCTTCTTTGTCTGAATAATGGCCATAAATATATAATACCTTCTTCATATACAATAGCATCAGGACAAAACCTTACATCCCATCCTTTTATATGAAGTCTTGTTGACATATCTAAATCATCTACAATTGTGTAGTTGTTCCAACCTCCGATATCTTCTACAGCTTCGCGTTTTAAAAGTTCTCCATTTCCTCTTAGTTCAACTGCCCCTTTTACAGAATCTCTACCAGCTTGGAGGTGAGTATCAAAAGTATATTCGTTGTTTTGACATCTTGTTAAAAGGTTTGTATTTTTATTTCTTATTACTTTTCTTGCTTGCACTGCTCCTACATCTTTAGGTTCAAGGTGAGGAATAAGTTTTTTTAGAAAGTCAGGTTCTACTGTTGCGTCAGCATCAAAAACCAAAAAAGCTTCTCCTTGAGCAATTTTCATTGCATCATTCAGTACTGCAGATTTGCCAGGAAATGCATCTTCTGGGCGAACTAATGCTTTTAAATTATGATATTTCATTTCTAAATCTTTAATTACAGAAGATGTATTATCAGTACTTCTATCATCAATAACGATTACTTCAAAATTATCATAATCAATATTCATAATGTTTTCTATTGTATTTGTAATAACACTTTCTTCATTATGTGCAGGTATCATAATAGATACCATCGGTTTATAATCTTCATTTATAACAAGTGGGTGTTTTTGTCTTTCACGACTTTGCAGTTTATAAGAAAGATTCATAAATAGTGCGTATATAAACATAAATGTGCATAAAAGTGCAAGTCCCCATACAGTGTTAAAGTAACTTTGGAATATGTATAAAAAGATTCCAAGTCCAAAGACTATTGTGAATAAAATAATTCTTTCTTTCATAAGCTAAACCTTTTTCCAACTCCCGTTTGTCACGTCAATAATATTGTACCAAAAAGTTATAAATTTTGTTATAAATCATTACTTTTTGTTTAGAATTAGCTCTTTTATACTGCAAATAGATGTTTTCTTGTTAAATCAATGTAAAAAAACGTAAAAAAGCTTGCGTTATAAAAAAGATTGGATATAATAGTCTTGTACATTTAGAAGAAGGAGTTTTGTAATGAACAAAGAAGAATTAGTACAAGAAATTGCTAAAAAAGCTAGTGTTACTCAAAAAGAAGCAGCTGAAGTTTTAGGTGCTTTCATTGAAACAGTAGAAAAAACAGTTTCTAAAGGTAAAAAAGTTACTTTAGTTGGTTTTGGTACATTCGAAGCACGTAAAAGAGCTGCTAGAATTGGAAGAAACCCTCAAACTGGTAAAGAATTAAAAATCCCTGCAACAACAGTTCCAGCATTTTCAGCAGGTAAAAAATTCAAAGAAGCTGTTAACAAATAGTTAGCTTTTTGATGAAGTCTTAAAAATGGAGTTTGTTCATTACAAACTCCATTTTTATTTCGTATTTCTATAATAATTTACTTACGTTTTCCAGCTTTTCTTACTTTTGTTTTAGGAATCTTAGATTTACATAATTTTATTTTGCTACTTAATCCACAGAGAAGATTTCTTTAATATCATCCATTGTAAGTGATTTTACGATATTTCTGTCAACTGAAATTACACTGTCTACAAGGTTACGTTTTGCAGTTTTAAGTTTTTGAATTTTTTCCTCTACAGTATTTTTTGTAATAAGTCTGTATACAAAAACTTTTTTAGTTTGACCGATACGATAAGCTCTGTCTGTAGCCTGATCTTCTACTGCAGGGTTCCACCAAGGATCGTAGTGAATTACATAGTCTGCACCGGTTAAGTTTAGACCTGTACCACCTGCTTTTAAGCTGATTAAGAATATCGGAATAGATGGTGTAGAGTTAAATCTTTCTACTGCACCTTGTCTGTCTTTAGTTTTCCCTGTTAAGTATTCATAAGGAATACCTTCTCTTTCAAGCCAAGCTTTGATTAAGTCAAGCATATCAACAAATTGACTGAATAGCAAAATTCTGTGCCCTTCATCAATAATTTCTTCAAGCATAGCCTTGAGTTTTTCAAATTTGCCTGATTTCATGATATTTTTAACATTGTCTTTATCATAAAGTCTTGGATGACAACATATTTGACGTAGACGTAAAAGTGCTGAGAATATTGATAATCTACTCTTTTCAAGACCGTTTTGTTCGATAGACTTGAATAATTCTTCTTTTGTACTATCAAGCACTTGAAGATAAAAATCTCTTTGCTCGTCAGTAAGTTCACAATATGCTATATTTTCAACTTTGTCAGGCAAATCTTTTGCTACATCACGTTTCATACGACGTAGAATGAATGGATAGATTTGCAATTTTAATCGTTTTTCAACTGTTTTATCCTGACGTTCCATTATCGGATTGACATATCTTGAGTTAAAGTCTGCCATGCTGAATAAAAATCCCGGCATTAAAAAGTCAAATACTGACCATAATTCTTCAAGTTTGTTTTCTATCGGAGTACCAGACAGTGCAAGCTTGTGTGTCGCATCAAGTTTTTTTACAGCTTGAGCAGTTTGTGACATTGCATTTTTGATATTTTGTGATTCATCCAAAATTACATATCTAAAGTTTATGTCTTTAAGTTTTTCAATATCACGTCTAAGCAGTGCATAACTTGTAATTACAACATCATATTCAGGAATATGTTTAAAGAATTGTTTTCTTTCAGTTCCTGACAATTTTAGAGTTGTAAGCGTCGGAGCAAATTTTTGAATTTCTGATTCCCAGTTGAACACAACAGTTGTAGGACAAACTACAAGGGTAGGCATTGGCCCATCTTGCTCTTTTGCCTTTTGCACGACGGCTAAAGCTTGTAATGTTTTTCCAAGCCCCATATCATCAGCCAAAATTCCATTAAGTCCATACTTGTACATAAACCATAACCAGCCAAAACCTTTAGTTTGGTATTCACGGAATTCTGCATTAATTCCTTCAGGTAGTTGTAAGTCTTCTGAGGTTGAGAATGTAGACATCTGTTTCCAGAAGTTTTCAAATTCTTCACTTAAAACAAGTTCTACATCAAGGTTTTTAAGTTCGTTAATAAGTCCAGCCCGATATGTTTTTACAATAAACTTATTATCATTATTTCTATATACATCAAACGAGTTAAACGCACGCATCATTGCATATATATTTTGTGCAGGATATTCTACAAATCCAAGACTTCTTATTCGACTGTATTTTTCTCCACTCTGAATTGTTTCATAAATCTCATCGAAACTTATTTGTTCTTCACCGACTTGCCCGTATAAGAATATTTCAAAACTGTCTTGATTTTCTTCAGAAAAGTCAATTTTAGCACAAAGTCTAAATGGCTCATCCATTAGTTTGAAGAAATGCATATCATCTTTTTCTACAAATTTCCAACCATCTCCGGCTTGTTTAATATAGTAATTATAAAAATCAATTGCATTTTCTTTTTCTAAAGCAAGGTTATTTGTCTGCATTGGGACAAATTTACATGCAAGTAACATCGCATAAGATTCTTGTTCGTGTTTGATGTTTCTTTTTATCCAATATACAAGGTCCTCACCTTGTTTCTTGATTGTTATGTATGGAGATTTTTCGGCCGTTTGTTTTGAATATGGAACAACAACTCCATCATAATCAAATTCTAAAGATGCTTTTAAAGATTGATCATAGTCAATTCCTAAAGTTACAACATTTAACGGCGGACGTTCCTCAAGCATAAGTTTGCTTATATTTTCAGCAATTTCCACATCCATTATTTCTTGTAATTTTGGAAGTTCTTCATAAATAAATTTCCCGCCATCTGCATCTTTTAAATCAGTAAATGATGATTTTAAAAGACTTTGAGGGAGCGAACTCATTGCAATATTTGTAGGAAATATTAAATTTTTGTACCTTCCCCATTTTAAATGTCTGGAAAAATATCTTACTTCTTCAAGGGGATATACATCATCTTTGTCAGGTCTAATCCATTCAAGAGATAGTAAAATTGTACCTTGAGCTCCGGTATTTACAGTTAGTTTTAATTTCCATTCTTCATCTGTAAATTTTAATCGTTCTTTTGTTTTTTCATCCAACACTTCATCAGCATGTGACATCAGTGTGAACATTGGACCGAATTTTGTAATCGGAATATCATACCAGCCTGCTTTTTTATCTTGTCTTGATACGGTAAGCAACTGCTGGAATATTGCAACTTCTACTTTTTGTGAATTATTTAATTCAAAAGTAGGATCTTGTTTTTGGGCTTCAATCAAAGCTCTTAAAATTGGTTCAATTTGTCTTACTACTTTGCCTGTTTCTCTTGAACGTACCAAAACTGAAAAGAAATTAGCTTTTCTTTTTGAATTAAAATGAAAAATATAATTCCCTTGAGGTTCAGTTGTCAAAGCTGTATTTTCATCAGGAAAATCTGTTTCAATACCAAATTTAGTTTCTAACCAGTCTTCATATGCGTGCTCATCAATGGCTTTTAGAGCTACAGCTACAGCGTGCTTACACCATTCTTCTTTTAAAGGGCAGTTACATCTTGCCTCAACTTTATTTTTTTTGAAAATTAAATCAGCATTGTAATGATCCTGAAAATTTCCTTTTACTTTTGCCATGTAAAAGTTTTTTTCAGGATAAGAGTCAAATACCATATCTTTTAGATGATACTCGTAGCCTCTACGCCAACTTCCAGCACTTGCGTTATCTTTTATAAACTTGTAGTTAAATTCAGCAGCACTCATTCTCTTGAGCAATCTTTCTTCCCTAAGGGTGTAATTTCGGATATAGAATATACATTCTATAAGCCCTTACTTAACAATATCCATATTATTACATGAATAATAAAAAAAGGCAAGAGGTTATTTGTCTATGTTAAAATGAAGAAGTGGTAATAATATGCAAATACTACTCCAAATATAGCACCCATTATTACTTCCAAAGGAGTGTGTCCAAGTAATTCTTTAAGTTTTCCGCCCATAGCTTTTACGTCATGTTTATAAAAGTCTTCCATCATTCTGTTCAAACAAGCAGCAGTCTTTCCAGCAGCTCTTCTAAGTCCTGCTGCATCATACATAGTGATAAGAGCATAACCAAATGCAATTGCAAATACTACAGAATCAAAACCACTTATAATCCCGACAGATGTTGATAGTCCCATAACCCCTGCCGAATGAGAACTTGGCATTCCGCCTGTAGTTGTAAAAATTTTGAAATTAACTTTTTTTGTTTTCAATGTAAAAATAAAAAATTTCAATACTTGTGCTAAAAAAGCAGCCAAAACTCCGGCAGTAAGTGCTTCATATCCACTGTTTGCAATTTTTGCAATATGTGTTGCTATCATTTAATTCCTACTCTCTTTAATCTTTTACTACTTATAATTATACATAATATATCCAAAAAGGCAAGTATGCAATGTTTTTGAGGATTCTGTTATTTTTATTTGATTCTGATTTTATCTATTATCTGTTCAAAAATAACTGATTTTAGGTTATTCTTGTTTAAGATTCCAAGACATTCATCAAGCAGTTTAGTTAAATCATTTTTTGCCTTATCAAGTCCGTATAATGATACGTAAGTTAACTTCCCTGAGTTTTTATCTTTTCCGATTGTTTTACCCATTTCTTCGAAAGTTGATATTTCGTCAAGAATGTCATCTGCTATCTGGAATGCAAATCCAAGTTTTTCTGCAAATTTAGTAATTTCTTTTAATTGCTCGTCAGAAGCATCTGCAATTATTGCACCGGAACGTAGTGCAAGTTTAAATAAATCAGATGTTTTGTGTATGTGTATGTATTCTAATACCTTTTCAGGGTTTTCTGGCTTTTGTTTTTCACTTTCAATATCAACTACTTGTCCAGCAATTACTCCATATGCTCCTGCTGCTTGGAAGTATTCAAATAGTAGTCTTATTAATTTTTCAGGGGCTAAATTTTGCGAATTTTTAATGATTGTTTGAGGTGCGAAAGAAAGTAGAGCATCGCCTGCAAGAACTGCATTTGCTTCTCCAAAAACCTTATGATTTGTTGGTTTCCCTCTTCTAAAATCGTCATTATCCATGCAAGGTAAATCGTCATGTATTAAAGTTTGAGCATGAAGCATTTCTATCGCACAAGCTGTAGGAATTGCATCATCTGTATTCCCTCCAAACATTCTGCAAGTTTCAAGGCACATTATCGGACGTATTCTTTTCCCAGGAAGTAAAACAGTGTATTTCATAGCCTTAAAAATATCTTCAGGATATTGTATCGGAATAAATTCATCAAGTTTTTTGTTAATTGCCTCAATATAATCTTTCATTTCCATAGTTTTACCTCCTTTTTATTCGAAATCAATGTCAGAGTTAAGATTTTTATATATTTCTTTTTTGATGTTATTTCTTGAAGTTTGCCTTTTTTTCTCACTAATTTTAGCGATTACTTTGTTATGTACAATTTTTTTAGAATGTTCGACTTTTTTCCCTGAATATTTAATCTTTTCTTTGTATTCTTTTGCTTCATCCACAAAAGCTAAATAGCTTTCATATCTTGAAGGAGCTATTTGGTCGATGTTTTCTATAACATTACATCCATCTTCGTTTATATGCAAGCAGTCTGAATACTTACATTCATTTCTGTATCTTGCAATATCATCGAATAGCAAATCTACGTCAGCAGGAAATAAAAAATCAAATTTTACGTTACTGAATCCTGGAGTATCTACAATTCTTGACTGGTCATTAATTTTTATAATTTCGCAGTGTCTTGTTGTGTGTGTCCCTCTGTGAGTTTTTTCACTTACTTCTTTTGTTCTAAGTTTTAAGCTTGGGTTTAATGCATTTATGAGGCTTGATTTTCCTACTCCTGAATTTCCGCATAAAACGGTTGTTTTATCTTGAAGTAGTTTTTCAAAAGCTTTTATTCCTGAATGCTCTGTCGCGGATGTGATAACTATATCAAACCCTAAAGGAGTATAAATTTTTTTTATTTGATCCTTCAAATGTTTATCCCATTTTAAATCACTTTTGTTAAAACAGAGTTTTGTATCAATTTTGTAGTATTTAGCAAGTGCAATGTATCTGTTAAGCTGATGTAAATCAAGATCAGGTTGTTTTAATGCAGAAACTATGACTATTTGGTCTATATTTGCAACGCTTGGTCGTTTAATAAAATTTTTTCTCTCGATTACTTTGTTAATTACCCCATTGTCAAATTCTACAAAATCACCGACAAGAATTTGTTCTTTTTGTTTTTTTAAAATTTCTCTAATTTT
>CASECH010000169.1 GCA_949286405.1 uncultured bacterium | reverse complement strand
CTATTCGTAGATAATATTTTCAGATTTACTCAAGCAGGTTCTGAAGTATCAGCTCTACTTGGTCGTATGCCATCAGCTGTAGGTTACCAACCAACACTAGCTAATGAAATGGGTGAATTACAAGAAAGAATTACATCTACTAAAGATGGTTCTATCACATCTGTACAAGCAATTTATGTACCTGCAGATGACTTGACTGACCCTGCTCCGGCTACAACATTCTCACACTTGGATGCATCTACCGTATTATCAAGACAAATTGCATCTTTAGGAATTTATCCTGCTGTAGACCCATTAGAATCTTCATCTAGGGTATTGGATCCTAATATTATCGGAGATGAACATTACAATACAACAAGAAAAGTTCTTGAAATTTTACAAAAATACAAAGAATTGCAAGATATCATTGCAATTCTAGGTATGGATGAACTTTCTGAAGAAGATAAAGAAACAGTTAACAGAGCTAGAAAAATTCAAAAATTCCTATCTCAACCATTCTTTGTTGCAGAACAATTCTCAGGTATTCCTGGTAAATACGTAAAATTAGAAGATACTATTAGAGGATTCAAAGAAATTGTTGAAGGTAAACATGATGATTTACCTGAACAAGCTTTCTATATGGTAGGTACAATAGAAGAAGCTATAGAAAAAGCTAAAACTCTTAAAGCTTAGTAATTAGGAAGCAGGTGAAAAGATATGCACTTAAAAATAATTACTCATGAAAGAGTCGTTTTCGATGAAAACGTGGATGCCATATATACCAAAAGTACAAACGGAGAATTGGGTATCTTGAAAGGTCATATTCCTGTTATGACTGCTTTGGATATCGGAGTTACTAAAGTTGTGCAAAATGATGAAGAGAAATACTTCACTACAATGGGCGGAGTATTACAATTCAAAAATGATGAAGCTGTTATACTTACAACAACAGCTGAAAAAGGTGAAGAAATTGATGTCGCAAGAGCTAAAGAAGCACTAGAAAGAGCAAAAGCAAGACTTGAAGAGAAAAATGCTGAAATAGATGCTAAAAGAGCAGAAGCTGCAATAGCTAGAGCTATGGCTAGATTAAAAGCGACATTAAATAAATAACCAAATAGATAAGTATGGAAAAGACATTCTACAATATTTTCAAAACTTTTTTCAAAGTAGGGACTCTGCTTCTTGGGGGTGGCTACGTTATTTTACCACTGCTTCAATCAGAGTTAGTTGAAAAAAGAGAATGGATAGATGAGGATGAGTTATGTGAATATTACGCCTTGGGACAAAGTGTTCCAGGCGTAATTGCTGCTAATACTGCAGTATTTGTAGGTTATAAATTAAATAAAATAAAAGGAGCGATAGCAGCACTTAGTGGTATGACTCTACCTGCATTTGCATCAATACTTATCATGGCAAAAATTATGGATGAGATTGTTCATTTACAATTTATTAAAAGTATATTCTGGGGTGTTGGAATAGGTGTTTTAATGTTAATATACCTTGCAGTAAAAGAAATGTGGAAAAAAAGTATTGTTGACAAATTGAGTTGTTTGGTGTTTTTTGTTGCATTTATTCTTTCTGCAGGTTTAAAAGCACCTCCTGCCGCTGTAATTATTCTTGCAATATTTTTAGGAATATGGCTTCAACACCAAAAAAAAGTTGAGCAGGAAGGGTTACACAAATGATTTATCTAAGATTATTTTTAGAATTCTTTCATATAGGCTTATTTTCTTTTGGTGGAGGGTATGCAACATTACCGTTTTTATACCACATCGCAGATGCTCAAAAATGGTACACAACACAACAACTTACTGATATGATTGCTATATCATCTATCACTCCCGGACCTGTCGGAGTAAATGTAGCTACATTTGCAGGCTATGTAACATCAGGAATTTTGGGAGCGGTAATTGCAACAACTTCAGTAGTTCTGCCTTCATTTATATTAATAATAATTATATCTAAACTCCTTGAACAATTTAAACACAATAAATATGTACAATCAATTATATATGTTCTTAAACCGACAGGATGTGGTCTGTTAGCTGCTGTTGGAATTGATATGTTTATCAACAGTATTAATCTTTTCGGGATGATACTTCTGGTTTGTTTATTTTGGGCAAGTCTTACTCAAAAAAGAGATCCGTTGTTTTATCTTGGTTTTTCTGCAATAGCAGGACTTATTGCCGGATTTTTCAATCTTACATAAACTAGTCTGCTTTATTAAACATTCTGTATTGCAAAGCTTGCATCAGATGAAATTGTTTTATATTCTCTGAACTGTCTAAATCTGCAATGGTTCTTGCTATTTTTAATATACGATCATAGCTTCTGCCTGAAAGTTGGTACTTAGCAATAGCTACTTTCATTAAAGACGAAGATTCATCATCTAGCTTACAATATTTTTTAATCAATTTTGCAGTTAATTCCGAATTTGTCAAAATTCCTTCGTTTTTATATCGTTGTGCTTGAACCTTTCTAGCATTTATAACTCTTTTACGAATTGATAAAGAATTTTCTTCTTCGTTAGAATTATCAATCAACTCTTTTGAAGTTAATCTTGGAACATCTATTTGCAAATCTATTCGATCCAAAAGCGGACCTGATAACTTTGAAAGATATCTATTTACTTGGAAATCCGTGCATGTACATTGTTTTTCTTTATCTCCTAAAAAACCGCAAGGACAAGGATTCATAGCACCTAAAAGCATAAATTTTGCTGGGAATTTTACTGAATGCTTAGCCCTTGAAATAACTATCTCTCCATCTTCAAGAGGCTGTCTTAGAACTTCGAGAACATCTCTTGGGAATTCAACCATTTCATCTAAAAATAATACACCTCTATGTGCTAGAGTTATTTCACCGGGTTTTGGATTTGAACCTCCACCGATAATACCTATTGCAGAAGCTTTATGATGAACTGGCCTAAATGGTCTTTGAGTAACTAATGGCTG
This sequence comes from uncultured bacterium, assembly GCA_949286405.1. GTDB lineage: Bacteria > Cyanobacteriota > Vampirovibrionia > Gastranaerophilales > Gastranaerophilaceae > CALURL01. Next base: position 3,335 of record CASECH010000169.1, on the reverse strand, counting down.
ATTTGAAGATAGCAAACCGCATATACTATATATCTTAGTTAATTCCAATATTTCTTGCACTTCTAGTGGCGGTAAAATTGATGGGAAACATTTAGCCATCAATGTTTTACCAGAACCTGGAGAGCCTATCATCAAAAGATTATGACCTCCTGCAGCTGCGATTTCTAAGGCTTTTTTGGCTTTTTTCTGTCCCTTTACGTCTTTAAAATCATATATAAATTCTTCTTCTTTATCACTTTTCAAAAAGCTTCTTATATCAATATTCACACTTCTTAAAGGAGCATTGACAAAATGATTCACTACATCTGCTAGATTTTCTGCTCCATATACATTAATACCATCTACTAAACCGGCCTCAGTTGAATTAGGCATAGGAACTATAACATTTTTTATACCTTTATCTTTTAGACCAAGCACGAGAGGAAGAACCCCACTTATAGCTCTCAATGTTCCATCAAGAGATAATTCACCTAGAAAAGCATAATCAGAGATTTTTTCAGTAGGGATAACCTCTTCTTCTGCAAGAATTCCAATCGCTATAGGTAAATCAAAATTTGAGCCTTCCTTTTTTAGATCTGCAGGAGCTAAATTTATAACTACTTTTTTAGAGGGGAATGTAAATTCCGAATTTTTTATTGCAGAACGCACTCTATCCCTTGCCTCATTTATTGCAGCATCAGGGAGCCCGACTATTGAGACACCAGGTAAAGAATTTAAAACATCTATCTCAACAGATACTATATGAGCATCAAGACCAATAACTGTTGCAGTTGTAATTTTATTAACCATATGGGTAGTATAGCATAAAAGTTAATTTCTCAAAAAAATTTTACACATTATTTTTTTTTGTTAGAATATTCTTGTTATGAAAGATTTTGTTAATATACTAGCTATAAATTTCGGTGGCATAGGTGATGAAATATTTTTCTTGCCTACACTTATATCATTGAAAAAAGAATTCCCTAATTCAAAAATAACATTGGCTCTTGAACCTAGAAGCAAATCTGTTAAAGATTTGAATGATATCATTGATGATGTTTTTTTGATAGATGTAAAAGGGAAAAATAAATATTTTGAGATGTTAAAACTAATTCGTCTTGCTAGGAAAGGAAATGCAAGAGGTAAATTTGACATCGTAATATCTTCCGGAGGAAACAAATTAATAAGTATTCTTTTAATGTTAACAGGAATAAAAAAACGATATGGCTATGATTCAGGATTGTTGAGTAGAATTTTGTTAACAAAAGCAGTTCCTTTAAATAAAAAACAGTATGCGTGTGCAATGTATCATGATTTAGTTACACCTCTTACTGAAAACAAAACTCTTTTGCCTGAGGTAAATATTTTTCCTCAAGAAAAAATTCCAAATTCTATACTTATTCATCCGGGAGTGAGTTTAATGAGTGTCAACAAAGGAATGATTAAAACTATCCCAGCTGAAACTTGGGCAAAAGTAATAGATTTACTTGTTGAAAAAGGTAAGAGAGTTATTCTTGTCGGAGGTCCTGATGATAAAAATTGTATTGAGATTATCAGACGTACAGTAAAAAATAAAAAATTTGAGGACTATTTCGGAAAAACAAAAAATTTAAAAGACTTAGGAATCTTAATTGCAAAAGCAGAGAAGTTTATTTGTTCAGACTCTGCACCATTACATATTGCAGTTGCATTAAAAACTAAAACTTACGTAATTTTTGGACCAACTGATGATAAAAAGTTAATTCCACAATCTGATGATGTAATAGCAATAAAAGCAAACGATAAATGTCCTATAAAGCCTTGTCTTTGGGATCATAGGCAAACTACATGTCAAAATCTTGATTGCTTAAAAATAACAGCAGAAAATATAGTAAATACAGTAATAAGTTAAATTGCAGACAGCTAAATTATATATTAAAAGAAAGGATTTTTATGAAAATTACATTTTCCCCACAAAACAGCTCATTTGGAAACCTTAAAAGAGATCCTAATTCTATTGATGAAAAATTATTTAATGAAATATCAAAAACACACGCAATTAATGGATTTTCAAAAAATTACAACGCTAACATCTCTATTGAGGGATATATGCAAAATAATAACAAAACATCATTATATCTTTATTTAGAAAATATCAAACCTAAGAATCTTATAGAAAAAATAACAAACATTATAACTAATAAAAAATTAAACTCATCTATACTTATTAAAACTCATGCAACAAATCATACAGAATTAGTTGATTCTTTGAAAAAAGTTAAATTAGAAAAAATCAAAGAACTTTTAGTAAGAAAATAAAATTTATCAAAGATTACAATATGTAATTTCTTTTTTGTAAATTTCGTCAAAAAGCTCTCGCAAAAGATTTTCATTACGAATAATTTCACGTAACTTTTCAAGATTTGCGGAGTTTTTTGTATTCTCAAACCACAATTTAATATATCCATTCTCAGAGTACTTTTCTTGCATATGTTCAATTAAATGAATATAATGTCTCTCTTTATCTGAATTTGGATTATTTTTTAGTGAATATTGAATAGTCCTTTTAATAATTTTTAAAGGTTGAATATCTCTATCAGCCTCTGCAACTATTCTGCCATATATGGTTCTTGGAGAATTTTTTGAAGAAGCTCTATGATCTTCTACAGCCTCCTTCATAACTTGAATTTCTGATTTATCAAACCATTTTAGTAAATTCTCGTCAGCTAATAAAATTTCACCGGAAATTATATGATGTAATTTTCTATCCCTACATAAACCTAGATCATGATATGCGGCTATTGCGTATACCATATTAATATCAACATCTAAATTTTGTGCAAGAGCTAAACTTTCCTCTATCACCGTATTCACATGGTCAATATTATGACCTCTATCAAATGCTTGATATTTAGGAATTATATTGGTTTCTATATATTTCTTAAGGTCTTTATTTATATTCATTCTTTTTATATCCCAACACTAAGTCCTGCACAAAGATTTATAGATTGACCGGTAATCCCTTTTGCATCTTCTGAAATTAAATACCTGCATAAAGCAGCTATTTCTTCAGGTTTAACAAACCTTTTTTGAGGAATACACTCTATAATCTCGTCTTTTGAAAATTCACTTTCTTCAATTGAACTATTCCCAAGTTCGGTATCCACCCAACCAGGATTTATTGTATTAACTGTAATATTATATTCAGCCAATTCAAGAGCTAAAGCTTTTGTTAATCCAACTAATCCTGCTTTAGATGAAGAATATAGACTTGCGTAAGCCTCACCCATAACTCCTGAAATTGAGCCAATATTTATTATTCTTCCCCATTTTTTATTCTTCATATAGGGAACAGCTTTGGAAATCAAATAACTTGG
>CASECH010000168.1 GCA_949286405.1 uncultured bacterium | reverse complement strand
AGAGCTGCATATAAAAATGTTATTTCAAAACCCTTACAGACAGAAATTACCAAGACTCTTGAAAAGGGACAACAAGTTATACTTCTAATCAATCGTAGAGGTTTTTCAACTTTTACTCAATGTCAGGCATGCGGGCATGTAATTGAATGTCCTAATTGTGCAATTCCTATGATCTGGCATGCAAAAGATCAGTATCTGAAATGTCATTATTGTAACCATATTTCATATTTTCCTGATTTTTGTCCTGAATGTGGTTCTGATGCGTTGAAAAATAGTGGTACAGGTACTCAAAAAATCGAACAGTATGTAAAAGATCTTTTCCCTGATAAAAATGTTGAACGAATTGACAGTGACGTTCTGGTAAGAAAAGGAGAACATATTCGATTGCTTGAGCGTTTTCAAAAAGGTGATATCGATATTCTTGTCGGAACTCAAATGATTGCAAAAGGTTTGGATAATCCTAATGTGACGTTGGTTGGTGTAATTTCTGCAGATGCAAGTTTTAATTTACCTGATTTTCGTGCTAGTGAGAGAGGTTTTCAATTATTAACTCAAGTAGCAGGTCGTGCAGGCCGTGGAGAATTTGCAGGTTCTGTATTTTTCCAAACTTATAACCCTGATTTTTATGCACTTGAAAGTGCTAAATCTCAAAACTATGGAGAATTTTTTCAAACAGAAATTATGGCTCGTGAAGAGTTTGATTACCCTCCATTCAGCCAGATAATAAGGTTGATAATAAGTTCAGTAAATAATTTTCGTGCAGAAAAATCTGCTCAGGAAATTGCTATGCGTATGTCTATGATGATTGAAAAATACGGGATTTCTGAACGTTTGGAAGTTTTAGGTCCCACTCCTTGTGTAATTGAAAGAATTAACAGTCAGTACAGATTTCAAATTATCATAAAAAATAAACTGGGTGATAAAGGTCACCAGTTTATTTCAAGCTTTTTGAATAAAATCATAATGCCTAAGGACATACGTCTTGCAGTAGATGTTGATCCTTTGGATATTTTATAATGTAGAGTAATAATTACATTTTTTGAATATAAGCCCTAGTTAATTCTCGAACCTTTTTATCGACTTCAAAAATCTCATCAATTGTAGGATTTTGAATAACTGTATGTTCATCCATCATTTTTTTAGTGATTTCATAGATGTTATAAAGTTTAATTTTTCCATCCAAAAATGCAAATACAGCTTCTTCATTTGCAGCATTAAGACATACTGTTGCGGTTCCACCTGTTCTACCTGCTTGGTATGCTAGTTTTACGGTTGGGAATTTTTCAAAATCAGGAGCTAAAAAGTCCAGTCTTGCAGTTTCAGCAAAGCTAAAGCTTTTGGATTTTATTCCCTCAAATCTTTCAGGATATGTAATAGCATACTGGATCGGAATATGCATACTTGGCAACCCTAATTGTGCTATTACGCTACCATCTTTGTATTCTATAGCAGAGTGTACAATACTTTGTGGGTGCACAACAACATCAATGTTATCATAATCCATATTGAATAAATGGTGAGCCTCGATAATTTCAAGCCCTTTGTTCATCAATGTAGCACTATCTACAGTAATTTTTTTACCCATATTCCAACGAGGATGAGCTAGAGCTTGTTCTACGGTAGCTTTTTTCATATCTTCAATACTTTTGTGTAGAAAAGGGCCACCTGATGCCGTAATAATAAGCTTATCAACTTGGTTGATATCCTTTATGCATTGGTGGATAGCACAATGTTCACTATCTACAGGGATAATCTTTACACCTTGTTTTTTTGCTTCACGCATAACAATATCACCTGCCATAACAAGTGTTTCTTTGTTTGCAAGAGCAATATCTATACCGTTTTTTATAGCGGTAAGCGTTGGTCTAAGACCGATGCGTCCTGAACAAGCCATCAAAATAATATCATTTTCACGGTTTGAGCATATTTGCTCAAGTCCTTCTTCTCCTTGGAGAATTTTTGCATTGTGATTTCCTAACAATTTTTCAGGTTCACAAGAACTTGATATATATTTTGGTTTAAATTTTTCTGCCTGTTGTTTTAAAAGTTCTGAATTTTTGCCACCTGCGAGTGCTATTATTTCAAATTTATCTTGTAATTTTTCAATTACTTCCAAAGCTTGGGTTCCGATAGATCCTGTGGAACCAATTATACTTATTTTTCTCTTCCTATTATTTT
>CASECH010000167.1 GCA_949286405.1 uncultured bacterium | reverse complement strand
TTAGTATAATTTACTCTTTCTTGCAATTCAGCTTGTTTTTGTTGTAGAGCTTCTGTCTTAGCATTATCTCGAGAATTTCTTCTCAACGCAAATCTTTCTTTTACAGTAGTTTTTCCGTTATCATTGTCTATGCTATCGTTACGTTCAGCAATATTTCCAAGTAGTTTAGAAACATCCTTATTAGTTTTTTCTAAATCTTTTGCCTCTTGTTTTTGAAGTTTGTCTAAACGATCTTTCTGATCTTTAATTTCACTATCGTATTCCTTGATACTCTTTTCCAAGTCTTTTTGTTTATCAAGAGCCTCTTCGTATTTCTTTATAGCTCCTTCTGCAGAATCAAGTTTATCTTGTAATTTATTCAAAGATTCTTGTTCTTTTTTAAGTTGAGTTTCTTTTTCTTTAACAGTCTTTTCAAGATTATCAACTTGAGTTTCAATCTTAGTATAATTAGCTAAAGCTTTCTCTTGAGCTGCATCAGCTTTCGCGTATTTATCTTCAGCTTCTGCTCTTGTTTGTTGAGCTTTAGCTAAATCATCTTCTGCTTGTTGAACTTTAGCTTTTGCAGAATCAACTTGAGCTTGAGCACTATTCACTGCAGCTTGAGCTGCTGCATAACCTGGATCAGTTAGACTCAAAGATGCTAGTTGTTGTTTTGCTGAAGCTAAATTACTTTCAGCATTACTTAAGCCTGATTGTGCTGCATCTAAGTTTTTATTTGCAGTATCTTCAGAAGCTATTGCATTTCTTACATCAGCTCCTGCTTCACCTAAAGCAGTCTTAGCATTTTCTAATGTCTTTTTAGAAGTATTCAACTGACCTTGAGATTCGGTTAAATCTTTTTTCAAGCCAGATACAAGATCTTTTTGCTCACTGACTTCTTGTTTCATACAATCCATATCACTTTTTGCAGTTTCAGCATCTGTTTTTAAAGAATCAATAGAACTATCTATTTGTGCCTTTTGTTCAGCTAAAGAAGCTCTTTCTGCTGTCGCAGTATCAATTGCACCTCTCAGTGTAGTAGAATCTTTTGCATTCTTCATTGCGGATAAACCTGCATTAGAACTTGTATTAGTAGTTTGTGCTCCTGATCTTGTTGAACTTACATCAGATTTTGTATTCAAACTACCAATAGCACCGAGTCCTTCTTTAAGCAAAGACATTGCCATTAAAGCTGTTTCATACTTATTCGCCTTTGTTGAAACCTGCGGTGCAAAATTTTGAGGCATTACAAAAGTGTTATTACCTATAATATTTTTACCTGCATTACTATTCAAACTAGCTCTTAAAGAACTATAATCAAAAGTATTTGAGTATAAAGCCATTGTATTGGATCTTGCTGCAAATTGGAAGTTAGCTTTACCCACTCTTTCCAAATCAGAGAAAGCAGTAGTCCTTGTAGAGTTAGTTATATTTTGTGATGCGGTAGTACTAAAAGAAGTAGTTCTTGAAGGATTTGACAACACAATCTTTTTACCCTTCGGATTTTGAAGAGCTTGAGAAGAATATGATAATCCTGCTTGTGTTACCTTGATTGTACTCATTATAACTCTCTCTTTTTTTACTTCTTAAATATATAAAAACTTTGAAATTCAAATGATTTCATATAAACCCCTATTTGTTACAAAAGTTAACATTTATTTCAGACCTGTTTTTAATATACCCATATTTTTAATAAATAAATCTATAACGAGAATGTAAATAATATTATTAAAATTTACATTTATAAAAAAATGAAAACTCTTACCACAAGACTTTATTCAGACATTGCAAGTGTTTTATATACACACTTAACAAAAATTATGTAAATTTTTTATTTAAAAATAAAATAAAGCCAAACCAGCTACTGGTAGTTATTTAAAAAATTTTGACGAAAATAATTGTAAAAAGATTGGCATGGGATACAAAAAACATATTTATTTTTTTTTGTTTTATTCTATCATTAAAATACATCTTGGGAGTGGGGATTTTTAGAGGTGAAGTTCTTACACTTTATAAATCTTTCGCTCGGCATTAATCCATCTTCAGATGGATTAATAAGGTTCAAAAATCCGTTAAAATATGAACAGAGAAAATAGTCTTTTTATTTGGAGGTAGTGAGACAGTGTTAGAACATGGTTATATTCAAATCTATACAGGAGATGGAAAAGGTAAGACCACAGCATCTTTAGGTTTGGCCCTAAGAGCTCTCGGACATGGATGGAAAGTTCTTATTATACAATTTACCAAAGGAGATAGTGCTACCTCTTACGGAGAGATTGTTTCATCTTCAAAATTTTTACCGAACTTAGATGTGGTACAGTTTGGAATGGATAGGGTTTGCTATTCTCATAATGTGTGCATGGAAGACTACAAAGAAGCCAAAAAAGGCTGGGAATTTGCAAAAAAAGCTATTAACTCAGGTGAATATCAACTTATCATCTTAGATGAAATAAATATTTGTACTGCAATGAATATGATTAAAGTAAGTGATGTAAAAGAAACATTAATGAATAAACCTGAAAATTTAGAAATAGTTTTGACAGGGAGATATGCTCACCCTGAACTAAAAGCAATGGCTCATCTTGTAACAGAAATGAAACCTATCAAGCATTACTTTGATATGGGTGTTATGGCAAGACAAGGCATTGAATACTAAGCTCAAAAATATAAGTTAATGTAAATCCTTTTTGTTTCAAAAAATGAAATACCGGACGTTCTAATTTGGAAAGTCCGTTTTTTTTATTAAAAAATTCCCAAGTAGATGTTCTATGTAATAAAACGCAATAATAAATTTGCATAAGAGCATGTTTGTATTAGAATAATAGTGGTTACACCAGTCCGATAGGTTTTACCCTAGTCCAAAACGCTTATATGCATAGGATGGGACGGTATAACCCGTAGTACAATAAGTAAAAAAAGGAGAAAACCGATGCCAGTAGCATCTATGATTGAACTTTTAGAAGCAGGTGTACATTTTGGACACCAAACACAAAGATGGAACCCAAAAATGAAACCGTATATTTACGGTGCAAGAAACGGTATTTATGTATTAGATTTACGTAAAACAACTGATTTACTAGATAAAGCTTATGAAGTTGTTAGAGAATATGCCGCTAAAAATAAAAACATCTTGTTTGTAGGAACAAAAAAACAAGCTGCTGAAGTAGTTGCAGAAGAAGCAAAAAGAGCAGGAGCATACTACATTAACAGAAGATGGTTAGGTGGAATGTTAACAAACTTTGAAACAATCAGAGGAAGAGTTAACAAACTAAGAGAAATGGAAGACTTCATTGCATCAGGTCACGCTGAAAAACTTCCTAAAAAAGAAATTGCTCAACTTAATCGTGAATTAGGAAAGTTAAGCAAAACTTTAGGTGGTATTAAAGATATGAGAGGACTACCTGATTTAATCTTTATCGTAGACCAAAAGAAAGAATTAATCGCAATTCAAGAAGCAAACAAATTAAATATTCCAGTTATTTGTTTAGCAGATACAAACGCAGATCCGGATGGTATTGATTATATTATTCCTGGAAATGATGATGCTATTCGTTCTATAAAATTAATCGCTTCAAAATTAGCAGACGCTGTATTAGAAGGTAAACAACTAAGAGAAAATAAAGCAGATACTTCTAAAAAATTAGAAGAAATTAAGCCTGAAGATGCAGGAGTTTCTGCTGAAGAAGTTGCACAATAATTGAACAAATAAAATCAAGCAGCAAATATAACTATTTGCTGCCTGATTTATAAAAAAGGAGAGAATTATAATGAATATTACAGCTCAAATGGTAAAAGAACTTCGTGACAAAACCGGTGCAGGAATGATGGACGTAAAAAAAGCACTTGTTGAAACTGACGGAGATATGGACAAAGCAATGGAAATACTTCGCCAAAAAGGTATGGCATCTGCTGATAAAAAAATGGGCAGAATTGCGGCTGAAGGTCTTATCGCTTCTTCTATTCAAGACAACTGTGGAGCTATGATTGAAGTAAATTGCGAAACAGATTTCGTTGCAAAAAATGAAGAATTTAAAAAATTATCAGCAAATTTAGCAGAATTTGTTGCAAAATCAAATCCGGCAGATGTTGACGCATTCTTAGCATCAACTTGCCCAGAATGTGGAAAAGTTATTTCTGATATTATTAAAGAAAAAATCGCTTCAATTGGTGAAAAAATAACATTCAGAAGATTCGTAAGATATGAAGGTAATACAGCTTCATATGTACACAATGGAAAAATAGGTGTACTTATCGAAACAGATAAAAAAGATGAAGAATTGATGAATGATATATGCTTACATATAGCATCTTCTGCACCTGAATTCATTTCAAGAGCAGAAATACCTCAATCAGTTATTGATCATGAAACAGAAGTAGAAATGGGTAAAGAAGACCTATTGAAAAAACCTGAAGCAATCAGAGCTAAAATTGTAGAAGGAAGAGTTAATAAATTAATGGCTTCAAGAGTTCTTTTGGAACAACCATTTATCAAAAACCCTGACGTTACAGTAGGTCAACTAATTGAAGGAAAATTAACTGTAAAAGCATTCTCAAGATTTGTTCTTGGTGAAGGTCTTGAAAAACGTCAAGAAAATTTCGCTGATGAAGTTATGAACCAAATCAAAGGTTAATCTAAGTAAGAAATATAAAAAAATACCGGTTTTAATATAAAACCGGTATTTTTTTATTTAAACTAACTTACTGTATATATTAGTAAACTAATCAACTTTTAAATTATTGATATTATTCTCTTTAATTGGAACGTAAATAGTTGGTTCCTCAAGATTAAAATTACTTCCATTATCAAAAGAATTCAACTTTATTCCTGGAAAGTCTTTGGAAGTTTTAGGGATTCTGTCATCCAATAAAATTGGAGCTTCCTTATTAACAGTAGGAGCAATACCACCTTCTGGAGTCTGATAATTTTGAGAATTTACCGGTAATTCTTGCGGTTGTTTTGTTACAAAATCCAACACAAATTTTGTATTCTTTTGTAATATACCTTTAGCTGGAAGTTTTTTTGAATTTAATAAGCCAACATAAGTTGCATAAGTATCTCCATCACATTCATAAATATCATTGTGAATATTAGAGTATTTCAAAGGAACAAACACAAATCCGTTTTGTGAAGCATTAATAATCTTTCCAAAAACCGTATAACCTTCATAAAGCATAACATTAGGGCCTAGTTGAGTATTAGCTAATATTTTTATATTTAAAGTTTTTGGAGGGTTTTGGAATGAAAAATCTTGCAATGTTTGAACCGGTGCTGTCTTTGCCACAGCAGGAACTGTCGTAAACGCCATCAAAACAGAAAAAATAAATAACAACTTTTTCATTTTCTTTTCTCCTAGTCTTATAATAAGAGAATAATAGCATATTTAATCTTAACAAGTCAATTATTTGTTATTTAATTGCTCATCACTGGATTGTGGACAATCTTGTAAATCAGAATTTTCTTGAACGGTATCAGGCATTGTATATTCATAATTTGGAGCTTCTTCTTCAGGTTCATCTTTTATTTTAAAATTCAACAGAAAAACCTGGTCTTTTTCCAAAACAATTTCATGACCTTTTTCAACGTATGAAAATGGAGAGTCCTCATATACAGCTGTTGCACTTGATTTAAAACGATTATCTTTTTCATTTTTTACGGCTCCTTCTACCGCACTGTATGCAATAGACAATCCTTTTACAAAATAACTTCCAACACCTAACGCTGCAGTTTTGGCAAGCTCACCTTTATTCAACATTGTAGTATATGTTGCAGGGAAATAACCTTTTATTTCATGTATCATATTATTTTCATCAATATAGTCTAAAGGTACAAATACAAACCTTGCATCTCTTTTTAATCGTTTAGGATCTGTCACATCAATAATTTTTCCATTAACAACATAACCTATCTTTAATATAAGCTTCTCATCTAAATTTAAATCATCTAAAATTCTAACAGAATAATTTTGAGGAGGATTTTCTGTAGAAAAATTCTCCATAGCCTGCACATGAATTGTCTTTGCCAATGCAGGTGACATAGAAAATATCAACATAAATAGTAATAATAACTTTTTCAAAATAAGCTCCTAACTACTCTCTAATAATACTGTTAACAAAGCATACTCCGGACACTATAACTTCTCAAAAATTGGTTTTAAATATTGACCGGTATATGATTGTTTACATTTTGCGACCTCTCTTGGTGTCCCTTGAGCTACAATTTGTCCACCACCAATACCACCCTCAGGTCCAAGATCGATAATATGATCAGCCACTTTAATCAAATCCAAATTATGTTCAATGATTAAAATAGTATTACCTTGATCGGCAAGTTTTTGAATAATTTTAATCAACTTATCCAAATCATACCAATGCAAACCAACTGAAGGTTCATCAAGTAAATACAAAGTTTTACCAGTCGCACGCTTATTCAATTCCGAAGCAAGCTTGATTCTTTGAGCTTCTCCACCGGATAAAGTTGTCGCACTTTGACCAAGTTTTATATAATCAAGACCAACATCATTCAGAGTTTGCAATTTATTTTTAATAGAAGGAATGTTTTCAAAAAACTCTAAAGCTTCCTTTACGCTCATATCAAGCACATCTGAAATAGTCTTACCTTTGTATTTTACTTCCAAAGTTTCTCTATTATAACGTTTTCCTTTACAAACATCGCATTTTACATACACATCAGAAAGGAAATTCATTTCTATTTTTATTAATCCGTCACCCTTACAAGCCTCACAACGTCCACCTTTTACGTTGAAACTAAATCTTCCGGGTTTATATCCCCTCAACTTAGCTTCATTGGTTTTCGCAAATAATTCCCTTATATGAGTAAATACATCCGTATAAGTTGCAGGATTTGAACGCGGAGTTCTTCCTATAGGAGATTGATCAATATCAATAATTTTATCAATATTTTCAAATCCTGTAATTTCATCTACACCTTGTGGTTTTGGTTTATTTCCTCTCAATTTATGCACAGCATACTCATAAATCAAATCCTGCATCAAACTTGATTTACCAGAACCTGATACACCTGTAAGTACAACTATTTTTCCAAGTGGAATATCAACATCAATATTTTTTAAATTGTTAATATGAGCATTTTTTACATGCAAAAATTTACCATTACCTTCTCTTATCTTCTGAGGAATCGGAATAAACTTTTCTCCACTCAAATA
>CASECH010000166.1 GCA_949286405.1 uncultured bacterium | reverse complement strand
GAATTCTTAGAAAGTGGTAAAATTTTTGCTGCATTTCTATTCGGAGAGGATTCACTTGCTGAAAATGGCGGACCAATAAAGCCTGAAAATTATATAAATTTACTAGATTTAGATGGAATTTATAAGTTAATGGAACTTTATCCTTCATTACAAATATCTGATGATTTTAAAAATGTTCTTGATTTAATAACACTTGAAAATATGATGGATTTGTATGGCGAGCCTAAAGTAACTTGGATTGACAGTACAGATACTAATGGTTCAGGTGATGCTGAGAAAAAAGCTCAATGGTACACTAACTTATTTGAAAGAATGGGTAATGGTACTAAAAATAACTTTAAAGTTCTTAGTAATGGTCTTGCATCAAGTCCAGAATGGATTAAGTTTGCTTTAGAAAACGGTCTTGTAACTATGGAACAAGTAGATACTACTAATGAATGGAATACTGTTATGTATTCTAATGTAAGTGATATAACTGAAAAAACTAATGATACAAATGTAACTATTGCAGAGGCAGAATATCAAAAAGCAATGAATAAAATTGAAACTAAAGACAAACAATATGATTTGGAACTAAAAAATATTGATACAGAACATAATTCATTACAAACTGAATATGATTCCATCAAATCTGCAATAGATAAAAATATAGAAAGAACATTCAAATTATATTCATAGAAAAATCTTTATAAGATATAAAGATTATGTAAGGAAATCAAAGAAGAAAGATTTTTTAGCTTATAATGTGAATATAGATGATAATTAGTAATGGAGATAGTCATGGAAACAGTTAATGAAATTCTTTCTAAATTAGATAATGCAGATAACGTTACAAAAAATGAATTAGAAAATAAATTGGTTAAAATTGGTTCTTCAGCTCTTCCTCAGCTTGTTGATCAATTACAAGTTGTAAGAGGTATAAAAAGAGGCGTTGTAGCAATGACACTTATTAGAATAGGAAACGCTTCTGTTAAATATCTTGAAAAAGCTGCTCATGATAATAAGGATTTTGAATGGGTTGCGGAGTATTTAATAAGAGAAATCAAATGCTCACAAGCTGCTTAATATATTTTTATTTATAAAAAAAAGATGGTATAACTTTATACCATCTTTTTTTATGGTAAGATTGATTTATGGGGAAATTAAAAGTTTTTTTATTTTATATTACATTATTTTTATTAATATTAGCATTTTCAACAACTGCCAATAACTTTGATTTCGACCTATGGGCAAGATTGATTGCTGGCATGGGTGTCATTGATGGAGGGCAGGTACTAAAAACAGATTTTCTTTCTTACACTCCAGTACATACCTGGTGGGATCATGAGTGGGGTAGTGGAGTTATTTTTTATGCTATACTAAAGCTTTTTGGACCATATAGTCTTATTGTTCTTCAAGCAATAATGATATTCTTAATATTTTTTGTTTTATCATTAATAGTAAAAAATCGTTCAAAACACTCTCCATATAATATTTTATTCTATTTTTTTGGATTAATGTCAGTAATGTATAATTTAAATAATCCTATACGCTGTCATCTATTTAGCTTTTTATTTTTTACAATATTTATTTATATTCTTGAAAAAGTTAGAAACGGAAATAAAAAATTATTATATTTATTGCCTTTTATAATAATATTTTGGAATAATATTCATGGAGGTGTTGTTTCTGGACTTGGTCTAATTTTAATGTATCTATTAGGAGAATTCTTAAATAAAAAGCCTATAAAAGAATATGTTATCACTTTTTTTATCTCAGCAGCAGCCCTTTTTATAAATCCTTGGGGATATGATTATATAAAATTTCTTTTGATGGCAAATACAATGCAAAGAACTGATGTTATGGAATGGTGGGGCTTATTCTCTAAATTTCATATGTTTAAACAGATTCCTTTTAAAATCTTTTTATTTTTTGTAATAGGTTTTGAACTCGTAAATTTAATAAAAAATATTAAACATTTCAAAAAAATTAAAGATTTGTATGTAAAAGCAGATAAAGTAAAGCTTATAGTTCTTTTTGTAACTTTTTATCTTGCTATAAAACATGTTAAGCTGCTCCCATTTTTCACAATTGCTGCAGTAGCATATACATATGAAGACTTTTATACCTTAATAAGAAACATGAATTTACCTAATTGGAAAAATAAAATAATTTATATAATGCTGATATTTTTATCGTTTTTTTCACTCACTGCAAAAAAATTATCATTACCAGTATCACCGGAAATCTATCCGATAAAAGAAGTAGAATTTATTAAATTAAACGATATAAAAGGTAATATTCTTGTCAATTTTGGATTAGGAAGTTATGTTTCATATAAACTATACCCGAATAATCTTATTTTCATGGATGGCAGATATGAAGAGGTTTATTTTGATTATATGATACCTTTGCTTAAAAAGTTTTATTTAGTAACACCATATTGGGATGAAGTACTAGAAAAATTTCCGCCTGATTGTATCATTCTTGAAAATTATTATCCAATTTACAATGTCCTTAAAAACTCAAAAGATTGGAAAGTTGTATATGAAAGTAAAATATTTGGTGTATTTTTACCATCAAAGAAAATAAAAAGTAATTATATTATGCCAACAGATGACATAAATTACTACAAAAATACACTATTTGATACAGGTATAAAATTTATCAGGTAAGTTATAATAAAAAAATGATTAATGATTATTTAAAATATACATGCCTATTTGGCGGTGGAGCAATAAGAGGAATGTCGTATGTTGGTGCTATTAAGGCTTTGGAAGAACTCAATATACAAACTTCGACATATGCAGGTTCATCTGTTGGTTCTATTATAGCTGCACTTTTAGCTGTAGGTTATGATGCAAAAGAATTAAAAGAAATTTTTATAAAAGTTAACTTTGAATTATTTAAAGATATTCAGCTTGGTATAGGTCCTAAATTTGCCCTAAGTAAAGGGGAAGTTTTTCTCGATTGGATTAGAGAACTAATTGAAAAAAAATATTATGGAAACAAGTATAAAAAGGGTGCAAACAAAGCTGTTACTTTTAAAGATATAGATAAAAATTTAGTTATTATAACTACTAATTTGTCAAATTTTGAATGTAAGGAATTTTCAAGATTTGAAACTCCAGACTATGAGATTGCAAAGGCAGTGAGGATATCTTCAGGTATGCCCGGGCTAATGAAACCGATAGAGTACAACAATACATTACTTGTAGATGGAGATTTGCAAAAAAGTTGGCCAATGTGGAAATTGTCAAATAATTTATTAACAAATAATGAAAGAGTTCTTGAATTTAGGCTTGAAGGTCTTATTGAAGATAATGAAATGAATGCATTAGATTTTGCTAATGCTGTATATAGCTGTATGACAGCTATTTCAACATCTTTTGTAACCAGTATTTATGCTGATAATGACAAATTTGATTATATAGTACTTAACACAGGAGATGTGCTTCTCGTTGATTTTAATATCCCTATTGATAAACGTGAAATATTAATTCAATCAGGATATGAACAAACAATGTCATACTTTAAGAATAAATTACCATTAAAAAAACAATCTCTTAAAGAAAAATATGAAACAATTTTAAATAAATTACTAAAATTAAAAAAATATGTTGAATGTAAAAAAATTTCAAAAGCACAAATAGTTCTAGGAGAAATATTTGTAGATTTATGCCTATATGAAAATGTTATTGATGAAAACTGCAAAAATTTAATTATAAAATTCAATAAAATGTTTTCCTCAAGTATCATATATCCTGCACTTTTTGGGAAAATATCAATTAAGAATGAAAAAGTCATAAATGCTGAACTTGCAAATATTATTAGCCATTATCAAAATAAAACATTTGATTTGTCAAAATATTTAGAAATCCATCCTTGCAACTGTAATACAGATTAGAACAAAAAAAAAGAGGTTTTAACCTCTTTTATGGTGCCCTGGGCCAGACTTGAACTGGCACTGGATTTAACTCCAACCGGATTTTAAGTCCGACGCGTCTACCGATTCCGCCACCAGG
>CASECH010000165.1 GCA_949286405.1 uncultured bacterium | reverse complement strand
GTTATTGACGGTGATAAGATTATTTCAGCGGGGGTTTTATTACCTTTGACAGAGGATCCAAAATTGAGCTGGAAATATGGAACTCGTCATAGAGCTGCTATTGGTATGACTGAGGCGAGTGATGCCGCTTGTCTTGTTGTTTCAGAAGAGACAGGTGATGTTTCTGTTGCAGTTGACGGATCTTTAAAACGTTATGAAGACTTGGTTACTTTGAAAAATGATTTAGAAAATATTTTAGGTGTCAAAAAAAATGATGATAGTGATGATAAAAAAACGATTTTTAAAATTAATAATTTTATCACTATTAGAAAGTCAGATATGAATGAAGAATAGGGGTTGTGTAAATGTCTGCAGGTAATAAAAAAAAAGTTTTGGATAGAATAAGAAGGTTTGTATTCTTAACTTTAGGACCTATAATTGCAGCTTTTGCTTTGGAAGGTTTTTTAGTTCCCAATAAAATTATTGATGGTGGCATTGTAGGTGTATCTATTATCGTTAGTTATCTAACTAAATATAATTTAGGAACTTTGATTTTTATTTTAAATATTCCGTTTCTTTTATTAGCTTTCAATAAAATAGGTAAAAAATTTGTGTTGCAGACTTTTTATGCAATTATGATTTTATCTGTTGCTTTAAATCTATTGCATACATTACATGTGACAGATGATTTATTATTGTCTACAGTTTTTGGTGGAATAATACTCGGCACGGGGGTTGGACTAGTTCTGAAAAATGATGGTTCCTTAGATGGTACGGAAATTATGTCATTAGTTTTATCAAAGAAATACGGTTTTTCTGTCGGTGAAATTATTATGGCATTTAATATTTTGATATACGGTGTTGCAGGTCTGGTTTTCGGTTGGGATAGAGCAATGTATTCTATTTTAACTTATTTTATTGCTTACCGAGTAATTGATACTGTCTTAGAAGGTTTGAATTCTGCTAAGTCAATTCGTATCATAAGCGATCATGCTGATGAAATTGGCAAGGAGCTTTTAGAAACACTTGAAATAGGGGTTACGTATCTAAAAGGTATCGGTGCGTATTCAGGAGCTAAGAAGAAAATAATTTATTGTGTTGTAAGTAGGTTAGAGTTGACTAAGATAAAAGAAATTATTAAACAAATTGATCCTCAAGCTTTTATCTCCGTTGTTGATGTTCATGAAGCATATGGTGGAAGAACAAGGCGTAAGATAGAAAAAATTTAACATATAGACAATTTATGAAAAATATATTATAGTAGAGTTATACAGTAAGTAAGGATAAAAAATTATGGCAAAAAATATTGATACAGTACCTATAGAAGTAAGTATTTTGACTGCTGATCATGATATTAAAGGTGTTGTACACGTTTCGAAATATACTAATACTAACAGAGAACTAACTGATTTATTAAATGATAAAGAAAGACGTTTTCTTGCAGTGACAAATGCTGAAATTTATCCTAGAAATTCTAATCAGGCTCCAAGAAGATACAACTTTTTAGAAATTCACATGGATTATGTCTTGATGGTACACCCATCTTCGCAAGCGGTATTTAGAGAGTCAGGTAAAACTCAAGAGGATATAGCTCGTTTTAGAGATTTGAGATTAAAATTAAATCAAACTAAACCTTTTTAATTTTGGGTTTATATTATAAGTAAAAAAACAAGAGATTCTTTTTTAGAATCTCTTGTTTTTTATATGCTATTTATTTTGTTTCATTTTGTTTGGTAAGTTCGTATCTTTATTATTTGCTTGGTTTGTTTCTGCTTCAGGTTTAATGATATCTTTTTCTTCTGTATCATATGTATTTTTTGTATCTTTATGTGTTACTGCAGGTTTGTCATTTCTGCTCATCCAAGCTTTTGTTTTATCAGCTAATGGTGTAGCAATAAATGGTACAACTACACGTTTTGCGAATACTGATGCTGCTACAAGTGATGTTAAACAGCCAAATGCATTAATAATATCTTTTTTGTATTTTTTAAGTCCTTTGTGAAAATTGTCTCCTGATATCGGACCAAGTTTGTCATTTTTTGCAAGCAATGCTTGAAGACTCTTTGTAGCTGGACGTGTGAAGTATTTTCCATATAATTTTTCAAACATCCAAGTTTGCACTTTCTTGTTTGATATTGTAAAGTGCATCAATAATTGTGTCGCAATCATTAAACCTCCATTTGCAAGGTCTAATGCCGCAACGAATTTTCTTTTATCTTCAGGTATTTTTTCGTTATTTAAACTCTGTTTTACATATAAATAACAGCCAAAGCCATCTTTTAATACGATGGAAGTAACTCCAATACCTGAAATAAATTTAACATTATCTTTTCTATATTGTTTTTCTACATGTTGCAAAAACTTTGTTTCTGATAAAGCTTTTAGAGGTTTTCTGATTGCATAATCTACAACTTTTCTTGTTACAGGCTTAATTGACATTATTTATGCACCTCCCCGTTTTGATTAGCTTTGTCTATGTATTCGTGAGCTTCATTTGAGTGCTTTTTATTAGATAAGTTAGGGAAGACTGCATCCATAAATCTTGGGTATACCCAGTTCAGTAGCCAGCATGATACCGGTAGCATTAATGTAGCAACAAGTAATCCGGAAATTCGTTTGAATCCTTTTATATTTGCCTCTATGGTTGATTTATATTTTTCGGCTACAAGCTTTGTAAATTCTTCATATTTTTTTAGTCTTGAAGTATTATTATCACCATTTTTAATTAAAGCTTTTATTTCATCTTCAATTTGAGCAGATGTTATATTTTCATTGTTCTTAAGTCTTTCTAAGAATCCGTTAATTTTTTCAATTGCACCATCTAGGCCTGCTTTTCTTTTTATAATATCTTCATTTC
The DNA here is from genome assembly GCA_949286405.1 of uncultured bacterium. Taxonomy (GTDB): domain Bacteria; phylum Cyanobacteriota; class Vampirovibrionia; order Gastranaerophilales; family Gastranaerophilaceae; genus CALURL01. The sequence goes on along the minus strand of CASECH010000165.1, from coordinate 13,021 downwards.
CTTTTACTGTATTAACGACTGCTTCTTTGCTGTCCAGTTGTTGATACATAGGAATATGTTTTTTTACGATTTTATCAATTTTAGTATTGATATTTGTATGAGCATCCTCAGTTTTTCCGTATACAAGCATTCCTCTAAGCTCTTGGACGATATTTAGTAATTCCTTATCTTGAGCTTTACCTTTTAGACTTTTTTCTTTTGAAGTAAGAATCTTTTCAATTGCACCTTTATCTTTTGCTTTATTTACTTCTTGTTGTAAGTCTGTAAGAAATTTTGTTGCTTCTGATGCGTGTAGTCTGTAATATTCACTTCTAGCTATTCTTTGAGGAATTTTTACTTCATTGAATTTTTTCAATTCTTCTGTTTCACTTTTTAATATATCCTCTAAAGTTGCTATCTTGTATTTACGCATTTCTTCAGAGCTTATTTGAGTAGTTTTAGTTGTGTTTGCATGTTGAAGAGTAATGGTGTCTTTTTCTTTTATTGATCTGATTAAGTCTTCATTTTGTTGTTTTTGTATTTTTGAAACTTCTTGTTCAACACGTTCCTTAGTAAATTCAGGGTGATTATTTTTTACTAGTTTTGTGATATATTTTTCGTCTTTGAATGCTGTTTTATTGTGAGCATCGTTAAACCAGCCTGAGTTTACCATATTAACAACAATTCTATCAAAAGGAATTGTTATAAGCCCTTGTGTTCCTACTGCAAGAGCTGCAGATACAGGTTGTCTCCATGCTGAATATGTTCTTGTATCCTCATCTGTTTTTGATAGCGGATTCCATTTAATAAATATTGGTGCTAAAAATGCTGTTCCTAATGAATTTATAATAATGTCTCTTAATTCACTGCCTGAGCCTAATTTATATATTGTTCTTAATTTTTTAGGCATTAAATTATTAATTTCTGTTGTTACGTCTGATACAGATGCTGCTCCCTTAAAATTTACGTTATTTTTCCTATTTTGTAGGGTCTGCCCGTAAGCTGTTGAGCTGATGTTATTGAATTTAACTTTGTCTACATTCATGATTTTCCTACTATTCCCAACGATAAAACCTTCTATATATATATAGTAGTGAACAAAATAAAAATTGCTAGTTTAAGCTTATTTTTTAACTTTTGTAAACTTAATTATCGTCCAGTTACCTTTCTTTTCTATTCTTGTAATTGCGAGATTGTTTGCAAGTATGTTGAAAGAATCTTCTTTTATGTATGAAAATAATAAAAATAAAAGCGGTTCTTTTTTATATATTTCTTGATCTTTTACTATTGAAATTACTTCTTCAGGAGGATGAAATGATACGGTATCAAGGGTTACCATAATTACACTTTGATTTAGTGTCATTTGGTTCAATATCTCTGTTTTTAGTTTGTTTATAAAGTGATAATTTGGAGATTTGCGTAAGAGCATGTTTTTATATATGTTTTTACCGTTTTTATAAGCTGTATTATAGTCGGTATTTTCTGATAAATATTCTGGGAAATTTCCCTTATTAATACTAATAGTCTTATAATCAGAAAAGTCGAAGTATTTTTCAAACCTATTTTGAGGGTAGTATTCAAGCAATATTATGTCATCTTTTTTAGGGGACATTCTTTGTAAAATATCTGTCATTATTTTATGTCCCTCTGCTCGTCTTATTTTTGGTGCTGAAATTGGTGAAAATATTAGATATGTTATTGATATTAAACAGTATGTGCAAATAAGAGATTTTTTTATTATTCTGTTGTCTATTTCACCAATACCATAGCATGCCAAAAAGATTAATGTCGGGTATATTTCTATTGAATACTTTGTAATAAATACAAGTTTTCCCATCAATGAAGCAATGCTCAGTACAATTATTGTAGCTATTGTAGTCGCAAAAAGCCCTTGATTTAATCTGTTGCTTTTTAAACTTTTTAGTATCCCATAGCATGCAATTACAGTAGGGATTATTGCACATATGATAAATAATATGTCAGTTCTGAATGTTTCAGGGGCATTAGTTAAATTTGTCAATATTGGAGAAAAATAATCTGTTAAAAGGTATCCTATGCGGGAAAGATAGAATTTCCCCCACCATTGTGAAAAAGATTCTGTTGTAAATATTTTCCATATTAAAGGTAATAAAACTGCACCCCCAATGCAAAGTGAGGTCCAGATTGTAACAATCTTTTTTTTATAATTTTTGTACAGATTAATGCTAATAAATAATAAATTAAAAAATATATACACAAATCCGATTGTATGCGTAAACAGGACCAAAAAACTATTTATTCCTAAAAGGGAAAAATTTTTCTTACAAGGATTCTTTATACATTTTATAGAAAAAAGTAATGCAAGAGCAGAAAAAAAGAATAATACTGAGTACAATCTTACTTCTTGGGAGTAATAAATTAAAAAAGAGCTAATAGCAGTTGCAGCTGCACAAAATAGTCCGTTTTTTTTGTCTTTTTCTTTTCCTACATAATACATTACGATAACAGAAAGTATTCCTGTGAGTGTGGAGGTAAGCCTTAATAATAAATCACTTTGTCCAAATATCATCATGAAAAATTTAAGATAAAGATAATAAAAAGGCATGTGACATTGTGATTTTACTGCATTAAAAAATCCATCACTAAAAGGTGTAGCTGCAATCATCCAGCTAACATACTCATCATTCCATAACCCATCTTGTTTATTAATACATATAAGACGAAAAATTATTGCAAATATTGTTATTAATAATATCCCTTTATTTTTTTTAATCAGTTCTAACATTGTAAAAATCCCTTTTTAATTATATAATAAAAAGGAAATTTTAAAAGGGGAAAGTGTTATATGAAGCTAGTTATCCAGATTCCTTGTTATAATGAAGAAAAATCTTTGCCTGTAACATTGAATGCGTTACCTAAAAAGATTGATGGTATTGATGAAATTGAGGTGTTAATTATTGATGACGGATCAACAGACAGGACTGTAAATGTTGCAAGAGAACTAGGTGTAAAGCATTTTGCTGTTTTGTCCCATAATTCAGGACTGGCCAAGGCATTCATTGCCGGAATAAATAAAGCACTGGATATTGGAGCCGATATAGTTGTTAATACTGACGCTGATAATCAGTATTGTGCTGATGATATAGAGAAATTAGTAAAACCTATTTTGTCAGGTGAGGCCGATATGGTAATTGGAACTCGTCCTGTGTCTGATATCAAACATTTTTCTCCATTAAAAAAGATTCTTCAAAAACTTGGTTCAGCTGTAATGCGTTTGGTCAGTTCTACACAGGTAGAAGATGCTCCAAGTGGATTTAGAGCTTTTTCAAAAAATGCAGCATTGCAGATGAATGTGTTTGATAATTATACTTACACTTTGGATACTATAATTCAAGCAAGAGCAAAAGGTCTTATTCTGAAATGTATTCCAATAAGAGTTAATCCTGATTTAAGAAAATCCCGTCTGGTAAAGAATATGTTTGATTATGTCAGACGTTCTGTTTTTACTATGATAAGAATGTTTGTTATATACAGACCATTTAGATTTTTTACTATTTTGGGAAGTCTGTTTTTTATGGTTGGTACAATAATTGGTTTAAGATTTTTGTATTTTTATTTGACAGGAAGCGGACAAGGGCATATTCAGTCATTAATTTTGGCTGCAATTTTAGTAATCACAGGTGTACAAGTTGGGGTTATTGCTGTTTTGTCTGAATTGATTTCAATTAACAGAAAATTACTTGAGGATATCCAAAAACGGTTGAAAATTCTGGGGTTGAAAAATTTTTAGGAAGTTATAGAATATTATAGTATTTACGAAATAAGGTATTATTATATGGGTAATCAAACTTTAATTATAAAATTTAAGGAATTTTTTACGTCATCTCAAGCTTTGAAAGTCTTATCTTTCATCGCTTTTACAATTATGATGACAGGGGTTATTTCTTCTCAGAATTTCTTTTTTCAGAACATTATTGAAAATGGAATAAGTAAACGTGATATTATCGCTCAAAAAACTTTAACAGTAATTGATGTGAAAAGGACAGAGCAGCATAAAAAAGAGGTTGCTCAAAAGGTTGATCCTATACTTGCTCCTGCAGAGGATGATTTTATAAAAAATAATTTGCAGACATTGCAGTCTTCAATAATCCAAATTAGAAGAAAGGATGCTACTCCTGAATTAAAAAGAGAGGAAATAGGTCTTTTATTTGATTTGTCTGACAATTCAAAAAAAGATTTTGTAATTAATTTTTTATTAAGAGCTGATGAGCAAAGTTTGCATGAAGTATTTGACAAGGCATCATTAACATTAGCAAATATCTTAAGAGTTGGCATAACAGAAAAAGATTATGAAAAAGATAATATTGATCAAATAATTATTGATAATATGGTCTCAAATGTTTCTCGACGTCAGGTGTCTGTAATTAGAGCTTTGTTAGAGCAAGTGATTGTACCTAATCTAGTAGTAGATGATTTCGCTACTGAAATAGCACGTAAAAATGCTCAAAATTCAGTTAAACCTTATGAAACTGTTTTTCAAAAAGGTGACAAGATATTGTTTGAAGGTGAACCTGTTACAAGATTAAAAAGAGATGCATTAAGACAGGCCGGTTACAATGTATATGAGCTTAATTGGCAAGGATTGTTAGCAATTTATGCGTTGGTTTTTATTTCTACCATTTTATTTCTTGCTTATATGAAGGTATTTGAAAAAAAATATATGGAATCTAGCTACCTTGCGATTTCTGCGGTCTTAGCATTAATTGTAGCCTTTATTGGGGCAGTAATCCCTACAGGTTTTTCTCCATATGTTTTGCCTATCCCTGCATTTATGATAATACTTTCTATATTTACAACACCTAGAATAGCTCTTGCAGCGGGTATTGTGCTTTTAGGACTTATGACAATAGGTTATCAATATGATATACAGTTTTTAGTAACTTTTTTACTTTTATGTTTGTTGACTTCAGTTGCAATTTCACAAATTCACTATGCAAAACGTTTTGATTTGATTAAGACAGGTTTTGATATATCTTTTGCAGGGTTGGTTATTGTGGTTTGTATATATATGTTAGAAAAATGTTTGATTGATGTAAGTAACATATTAATACTAAAAAATAGTGCTTTTATATTGCTTAATGGTATAGTAAGTTCAATTATTGCATTAGGAACTTTACCTTTATTTGAAAGTACGTTTAAAATTATAACACCATATGGACTTGCTGAGTTTGCAGATCATAATCAGCCGTTGTTGAAACGTTTGCAATTTGAAGCACCAGGAACTTATCACCATAGTTTGATGGTATCAAATTTGTGCGAAGCTGCTGCTGAAGCAATTGGTGCAAATCCAATTTTAGCAAGGGTTGGAGCTTTTTATCATGATATAGGAAAGTTGAAAAGACCTTTGTTTTTTGTGGAAAATCAGTCTTATTTCGGAATTGAAAATCCTCATACAAAATTGAATCCAAGGTTGAGTAAAATGGTTATAACCGCACACCCCAAAGATGGCGTTGAATTGGCTAAAGAATACGGATTACCTCCAGTAATAAATAATTTTATTTTGCAACACCATGGTGAAGGTTTGGCTAAATACTTTTATAATCAAGCTGTAGAAGAAGAAGGAAAAGAAAACGTAAAAGAAGAACAGTTTAGATATACAGGTCCTAAACCAAATATGAAAGAGACAGCTATTTTGATGATTGCTGATGCTGTTGAATCTGCTGTAAGATCTCTTAAAAACCCTTCTCCTGAAGAAATTGATGCAATAATCGATAAAATTATTATCGAAAGATTAAATGATACCCAGTTGGCTGATAGCCCGCTTACTTTGAAAGATATAAAGACAATTGCATCTACTTTTTCAAGAATTTTAAGAGGCATGCAGCATAATAGGATTAAATATCAGGAAAATTTGGCTGATGAATTGAAAAATGCTAAAATTAATATTCCGGCAAAGATGTTGGATGAAGATTTAGAAAATAAAATCAAACAATTAGAATCTAATGAGCCTGTTAAGAAACCGGAGGAGAATAATAATGACAGCCAAAATGCCTAAATTAAATATATTTAGTGAGAATATTTTTGAAAACTGGGCTGTTGATGAGAAATATTTTTTGAATGTAGCAAAAAAAATTTTAAAATTTTATATTTCTATAGATGATGTATATCAAAAATCTTGTCTTTCTGTGCATGATTTTGATTCTATATCTTTTGATTTTCTATACTGTGATTCTGTTAAAACTCATGAGATAAATAGAGAATATCGTGATAAGGATTATCCGGCAGATATAATTACTTTTGCGATATTTGCGGATACTCCTCAAGAAGAAAGATTTATTTTTGATGGTGAAATAAATTTAGGTGAAATTATAATTGCTCTTGATAAAGTGATTGAAGAAGCGGATAAAAAGGGGAAAACAAAAGAGGAAGAATTAGCTTTTTTAATTAGTCATGGAATTTTACATTTGTTAGGATTTGACCATCAGACAGAAGAGGACTATAATTTTATTATTGATTTACAAAATAAAGCTTTGCAGGTTTTATAGATAGGGATTAAGAAAAAATGAGCAAATTTAAGTCTCAGGGATTTAGAAATACTTTTAAGAATGCAAGAAAAGGTATGCGACTTGCTATTAAAGCTGAAAGAAATATTCGTGTTCATTTTATTATCGGTTCGTTGGTTTTAATATTTGCTTTTATTTTGGGTTTAAATATTACTAAGGTTTGTGTTTTACTTTTAACTATTGGTTTTGTTGTTGTTGCTGAGATGTTAAATTCTGCTGTTGAATTTGCATTGGATGCTGTATTTCGGAATAGATACAATAAGTTGGTAGGTATGGCAAAAGATATTTCTGCTGGTGCTGTGATGTTTGCGACAGTTATTGCCATTGCTATTGGTATAATGATATTTGGTGCAGAGATTTTAAAACTTATTAGTTAGCAAAAAAGACCGCTTTCGCGGCCTTTTTAGTTATAAGTAAACCCATCGGCTTTGAGCCTGTCAATTACTTCTTGCAATTGTTCATCTGAACATACAAATGATATTCTAAAATAACCTTCCCCATGTTCTCCATAAGCATTTCCTGGAACTAACACTACTCCTGATTTTTTTAGTACATCTTCACAAAAATCGAATGATGAAGAATATTTTTTTGGAATAGGTAGCCATAGATAGAATGTTGTATGAGGAATTGTTTTATCTGAAATAGGCCAGCCAAGCTCTTTAAATCCTTTTACCATAATTGCCTGTTTTCTCTCATAACCTTTATTGGCTTCTTCAATATATTTATCTCCTTCTGGAGAATTTAGAATTTCTGCACAAGCTTTTTGAAGTGCTTTGAAAATTCCGTTATCTATTGTAGATTTGCCTTTGCCAAATCGTTGAATTACTTCTTTGTTTCCACATATCCAACCTAATCTCCATCCGGTTACGGCATAAGGTTTTGAAAAGCTAAAGAATTCTACTGCAACATCTTTTGCACCTTCAAGTTCAAATACGCTGAATGGTTTTTCAACTCCTTCTCCATAGTACATATCGCAATACGCAGCATCAGATATTAGCAATATTTCATGTTTTTTACAAAAATCTATACAAGATTGCATATATTCTCTCGTTGTCATAACGCCCAATGGATTATTTGGGAAGTTTACAATTATGGCTTTTAAGTTTTCAGCCTTGTAGCCGTCATTGAGCATTTGTTGATATATTTTTTCAAGATTTGGTTTGTAATCATTTTCTTCTGTCATCGGCATAGAATAAGCTTTTCCGCCTGAACATTGTATAAATTGCAGATAAGATGCATAGCAAGGATCTGGAACCATTATTATATCTTTTTCATATTCTTCTTTTTTAGGGTTAATCAAAAATCGGATAAGGTTTGCGATTCCCTCTTTAGAACCAACTAATGAAAATATTTCTGTATTAGGATCCATTGTAACCCCAAAACGATTTTGCATCCTTTTAGAGATTGCTTCTCTAAAATATTGTTCACCTTTTGGTGTTGAATATGTATGTATTCCATCTTCATCAAGAATTTCTTTTAATCTTTCTATTAAAATTTTGGGAGGATTTGCAGTTGGTGCACCCATTGATAAAGATATTGGAGCTCTATTTTTTGCTTTTAATTCAGGGGTTAGTTTTGTAGTTTGTTCTTTCAATTTGAACATAATATATGTGTCAAGTGTCATGACATCATCATTAAATATATTTTTCATATTTTCCTCTCTTTAAAATTTTTATTCTGTAATCATTTGCATTGGACCCTCTAGGGATGCTGTTACAAATTGCTTTGTATATGGAGTATTTTGTGCAAGCATTTCTTGAGGAGTACCTTCAAAAACTATTTTCCCATTGTATAACATAATAACTCTATCAGCAGTTCTTGTAATCGTTGACATTTGGTGAGTAACAACTATTGATGCTGCATTAGTTTCTTCTTTTAGTCTTACAATGTAATCTTCTATTAATGTTGAAGATATTGGATCAAGTCCTGAGGTCGGTTCATCATATAGTATTGAATTCGGTTCAGTTACAATTGCTCGTGCAAAACTTACACGTTTTTGCATACCTCCGGATAGTTCAGAGGGGAATTTCTGTTCAATACCTTTCAAACCAACAAGTTCTAGTTTTTCTTGTATTATGTTTTTAATTTCTTTTTCTGTGTATTTATTTCTTAAATCTTTACGTTCCCTCAGTGCAAAAGCTATATTATCAGCAACATTAAGAGAATCAAATAATGCTGAGTATTGAAAAACCATTGCAATATCACCTTCAGAAGCATTAATTTCTCCGCTATCAGGTTCAAGCAGACCGCAGATTAATTTTAGAATAGTACTTTTCCCAGAGCCGGAAAATCCTACTACAGCTAATGTCTCTCCATTTTCTACTTTGAAAGAAATATTGTCAATAACCCGTTTATCTTCGAATGTTTTTATTAAATTTTTAACTTCTATACTCATTTAATACCTTCATTATTCTACTTGATTAAAAGAAAAAAGCTATTGCAAATAGCATATCTATTATGACAATAGATACGAATGACCATACAACGGCTTTTGTTGTTGCTTCTCCGACTCCTTTAGCTCCACCTTTTGCATGGTATCCGAAAGAGCAACTTACGAGTGCTATGGTGCCTCCAAAACATATTGATTTTAAAATTGAAACACCCAAGTCTTTCATATACAGTCCCAGCCACATGGAATCAAAGTATGCACGATAGCCAAGTCCTGAAGATAACTTTGCTGTAACTGCTCCGGTAAGTACTCCAATTACTGAGGCAACAATTACTATTAATGGCATCATTATCATTCCGGAAAGTATTCTAGGAACAAATAAATATTGTATCGGATCAACTTTTAGTACCTTAATTGCATCTATTTGTTCCGTAACTCGCATTGTGGCAATTTCAGATGCTATTGATGAACCTATCATTGAAATAATTGCAAAACCTGACATTATTGCTCCAAGTTCCCTTACTATTAGAATTGTCATTAACAAGCCAACAAAATTACCGCCGCCTTGTTTTACCATTTCTAAAGCAACTTGGGAGGCTACAATTATTGAAGTCATTCCAACTATAGAGAGTGTAATGGGTAGAGAGCTTATTCCAAACCTGTCACATTGATATATTAGCTCTTTTGAGTTTATTTCTCGTTTAAGTATATATTTAAACACATGGTATCCGTTTTCTGAAATTTTTCCAAGAGTATCTAAAAATGTTGCAAGTTCTTGAAACATTCCTGAAAAAATTTTATATGTTGCAGATTGTCTATAGTATTTTTGTAAGCTTCCCATCGTTTAATAATTATACAAAAGATTTTTATTTTGTGCAATTTATTATCTATTCTAAATTTGATTGAATTGCAAATTTGTGATATCTTAAGCGTATGACAGAATTATTGATTTTATTTGTTTTGTTGAAAAGAGATTTGACGATGTATGCTATACAAAAGCATATTGAGGATAATTTTGCTCCTTTTACAAAACCAAGTTTTGGTGCGATTAAGCCTGCATTGAAAAGATTAGAAGAAAATGGTTTTTTAACATCGAGAAAGATGATGTCAGATGGTGGTAAATTATCTATTTTTTATACAATATCTAATTCAGGTAAAAATGAACTGAAACGTCTGCTATTAGATGATTTGAGTGAAAATCCTGTGCAGTTTTTGTCTAATGCCAGAATAAAAATTTCTTGTGCATCCTTTCTTGATTCTGAAGAAAGAAAAAAAATGTTTTTTAGTATAAAATCTCTTGCTATGCAGCATAAATCATTAACCGAAAGTATGTTGGAAGATGAATACAATCAGTATAATTTTTATCAAAAAATTATTTTAGATAATGCTTTATGTGATTTTAAAAATTTCATAGCAATAGTGGAAGGATTGGAAAAAGATAATGCCCGCAATAGTTAGTAGTGTTGTAGCTGGTTCAATTGCTGAAGAATTAGAAATTCAAGCAGGTGACGAGATTTTGTCTATCGATGAAACTAAAATGCTTGATATGATTGACTACAACTTTTTGTGTAAATCTGATTTTTTAACTCTTGAAGTAAAAAAGATTGATGGAGAAATAGAGGTAATTGAATTAGAGAAAGATTTTGATGAAGATTTGGGTATTGTCTTTGAATCTGCTGTATTTGATAAAGTCAGACCTTGTTTAAATAAGTGTATTTTCTGTTTTGTAGATCAACAACCAAAAGGTTTACGTGATACTTTATACATAAAAGATGATGATTACAGATTATCGTACTTGCAAGGCACTTATATTACTTTGACAAATTTTAAGGATGAAGATAAAGAACGAATAAAAAGAATGCATTTAGGCCCTTTTTATGTTTCTGTACATACCACAAATCCTGATTTGAGAGTAAAGATGCTTAAAAATCCTAGTGCAGCTAATATAATGGATAATTTGAAATGGTTTAGGAAAAATAAAATTCCTTTTCATGCTCAAATCGTTTTATGTCCTGGATACAATGACGGCGAAGAATTAGAACGTACTTTGAGTGATTTAGCGTCCTTGAAAAATACAGTACTTTCTGTAGCGATTGTTCCTGTAGGTGTTACACAGTTTAGAAAAGAAGAATTAATTCAAGTTGATAAAAAAGTTGCAGAACAAACTCTTGATATTGCTTCTAAATATAAAAGAGTTTGCTGTTCTGATGAATTTTTCTTGCTAGCTGGTCGTGAAATTCCTGATTCTAAGTATTATGGTGCTTTTGGACAATTAGAAGACGGTGTCGGTGCAATAAGATTGCTACTAGATGATTTTAAATCTTGTAAGTTACCTGACAAAATTTCAAAACCTCTTAAGGCTGTGTTTGCAACTTCTTATGCTGCTTATGATGCGATGAAAATAGTTTCAGAAAAATTAAACAAAATTGAAAATCTTCAAACAGTTGCTAACCCTGTAAAATCAAACTATTGGGGCCAGAACATAACAGTTGCAGGGCTAATTACTTCTGATGATTTAATTGATAGTTTAAAAGGTGTTGACGCAGACTTAGTTGTAATTCCATCTATTATGTTAAAACCATATTCAGATGACTTTTTGGATGGTAATAATTTAGATTATGTAAAGAAAAATACAGGAAAAGAGTTTTTGGTGATAAAAGATATCTATTCGGTGAGAGAATTTATCGATTATGTTGCTAATTTATAGATAAAAAAAGGAGCTCTTTAAGAGCTCTTTTTTTTAGCATATTTTTAGTATCTTTCAAGATATTTATCAATTTCCCACTGAGATACGTATGTTCTGAATGAATCCCATTCCTTTTTCTTGGCAGATAGGAATTCATTGAAGATATGATCTCCAAGAGCAGCTCTGGATACAAGTGATTTGTCAAAATAATCAAGTGCTTCTGCAAGGCTTCCCGGTAGAGAATCTATTCTTTGTTTTTTACGTTCTTTTGTTGTTAATTTATAAATATTACTTTCTACAGGAGCAGGTGGGTCAATTTTGTTTCTTACACCATCAAGACAAGCCTCTAAGATTGCTGCGAATGCTAAGTATGGATTGCAAGCAGGGTCTGGAGAACGAAGCTCTACTCTTGTCGCGTTTCCGCGTTTTGCCGGAACTCTTAAAAGGGCACTTCTATTAGCCAAAGACCAAGCAAGATATACCGGTGCTTCATATCCAGGAACAAGTCGTTTAAAGCTGTTAACTGTTGGATTAAGTATCGCAGTAATACTTTTTACGTGTTTTAACATTCCACCTATTGAATATTTTGCAATATCTGTCAATTGGTATTCAGCATTTTCGTCATAGAATGCATTTTTTCCATCTTTGAATAATGATATATTACAGTGCATTCCTGAACCATTAATTCCATAGATCGGTTTTGGCATAAATGTTGCATGTAAGTTGTGTTTTGCAGCTATTGCTTTTACTGCAATTTTGAACGTTGCAACATTATCTGCTGCACTTAAAATATCAGTATATCTGAAATCTACTTCATGTTGACCGTCAGCTACTTCGTGGTGTGACGCTTCAATATCAAACCCCATTTCTTGAAGTGTTAGTACTATATCAGACCTTACATCTTCTCCTAAATCGTCAGGGCCAACATCATAATAGCCAGCTCTATCTGAAGTTTCTGTTGTAATGTTACCGTCTTTATCCTTGTTGAATAAGAAGAATTCTGCTTCTGGTCCAATGTTCATAGAAAATCCCATCTTTTCAGCTTCTTTCATAACCCTTTTTAAGTTACATCTTGGGCATCCTTCAAATGGGGTTCCGTCAGCATTGTAGATATCACAAATTAAACGTGCTGCTTGTATTCCGTCTTTGTTTCGCCAAGGAAGGATTTGAAAACTGTTTTTGTCAGGATAAAAGAACATATCAGAGGTTTCAATACTTCTAAAACCTTTTATTGAAGAGCCATCAAGCATGATTTCATTTGCAAGAATTTTTTCGATGTGTTCCGATGGTATTGATATATTTTTTACTTGTCCATTAATATCAACGAATTGCAATTTAATGAATTTAATATTGTATTCTTTGATATAACCTTTTATATCGTCATCTGTAAACTGTCTGTTGTCTAAGCGTGTGTGTGTAAATTCT
>CASECH010000164.1 GCA_949286405.1 uncultured bacterium | reverse complement strand
TAGAAGGAGTGGCTGATTATATTATTGCTGAAAAGCATAATGAATATGATTTTGGTTCCTATAAGCGTGGATTTTTATATGTTATGCAAAAAGGTCAGTTGGAAGATTTTGATGAATTGATTTTTGTAAATGATAGTTGTTATGGCCCTTTTTATCCATTGAAAAATATTTTTGATGAAATGGATAGTAGAGATTGTGACTTTTGGGGAATTACAAAAAATAGTTTCAGTTATAGAGATTCTTTTAAACTTTTTACTCATAAATCCTCACATTTACAAAGTTATTTTTTAGTATTTCAAAAAAAAGTTTTTGTGTCTGATGTATTTAAGGATTTTATTTTGAATATAAAAGCACAAGATAGCAAGGCTATGGTAATTTCATATTATGAAATGGGGTTGACTAAAATATTGGAACAAAAAGGTTTTAAAGCTGATGTATATATTAAAGCTTTTTCTTGGATTAATAATGTTACAATACTTACTTGGAGACAAATTATTCAATTTTATGGGATGCCTTTTATTAAAAAATCTTTAATTGATTTGCGTAATACAGATATTACAACTATTGATGGATTTGATAAAATTGTATTTGCAAAAAGTAGTTACCCGTTAGATTTGTTTAAGCTGCCAAGAGAAATTAATAGAAAAGCTCCTTTATATGTGAAACGTTTTGTTTTTGACATTGTTGCTAATTTACCATTCCCGCTCAGGCGGTTAGCTGCGATTGCTATTGGAAGATTGTTTCCCTTTTTTAAGGATTGATTTTCTTATAAAGTTTTTACATTTCCTTTTTAGAACTATCAAAAGCCAAATTATGTGTGAGTATGCTATGTATAATGGAATTGAAAAATCTTTATGTTGCTTGAAAAGATTGTAGTAAATAATTGTTTGAAGTTGCAAGGGGGATGTTTGTGTTGATTTACTTATGTAACTGTCATAGTGTAGCCGCCATTTAGTTAGTTTTTCAGGAAGATAGTAAAACTTTTCTGTATAAGACAGTTGTATCCACAAAGTCCAATCAAGAAGACAAGGAATCGGTGAAATATAGTTAAGGTGTTTTAAGGAAGATTTTTTTACCATAACTGATGAAAATGTTAGTATCTTATTTGATGTGTACAAATGATGAAACATGTTTTTGGGGTATTTTAGTTTCATCAGGTATTCATTATTTTTTTCTATAAATTGCATGCTTTCAGATATTTTTTGTTTATCTCCGAAAGGTTCACAATTGTTAAATATAAGACTAATATCTTTTCCATATTTGTTTATAATTGCAAGTTTTTTTTCTATGTAGTCAGGTGTCAATATGTCATCACTTTCAAGAAAAATGATCCATTCTCCTTGGGCTTTAGAAAGACCCAGCTGAATTGTTTCACTAAGACCTTTATTTTCATTATTTTCATGTGTGTATAATTTTATTCTATCATCACTATTACAGTATTTTTGAATTATTTCTATAGAGTTATCTTTAGAACCATCATCAACTATAATCATTTCCCAGTCGTGATAGGTTTGGTCTATTATTGATTGAATTGTTTCTTGTATGTAGTTTTCATAATTGTAACTTGCTGTAATAATAGATATTTTCATATCGGTATTGTATAAAAAAATCACCTTCTTATCAAGAAGGTGATTTTTTTAGCTCTCTTTTGCTTATGAACAACCTGAATAACCACATTTTAAACAGATGAAACATCCCTCTGCCATTTGAATTTCATTCCCACATTCAGGGCATTTTACTGTTTTTATTTCACCTGTTGGTTCTTCAGAAATTTCTTCTGCAATACTTTCTTCAGCTTTAGTTTCTTCTGTTTTTTTCTTATCATCCAAGTTCATTGGTTGGAACTGACGAGAATTATTTCTATATACAGTAATTCCTTTTAAGTTATTTTCGTATGCCAGAATATATGCTTCTTCGATATCTTTTCGAGTTGCATGCTCTTCAAAGTTAACTGTCTTAGATACAGCATTATCTGTGTGAAGTTGGAATGCAGCTTGCATTTTTACGTGCCAGTATGGAGAAACATCGTGTGCTGTCGCAAAAATATGTTTAATTTCTTCTGATACACCATCTACGTGAGCAATAGAACCTGTTTTAGCGATTTTTTTCATTAAATCTTCTGAGTATAATTCATGTTTTGTCATGTAGTCTTTGAAGATAGGATTAACTTCAAGCATTTCAGTTCCATCCATAATCAGTCTTGAGAATACAAGTCCAAATAATGGTTCTACACCTCCAGATGCATTTGCAATCATTGAAATAGTTCCAGTTGGTGCAATACAAGTAGTAGTTGCATTTCTGATACCATATTTTTCAATTTCAGCATCCAATTCTTTCCATTGTTCATCAGAAATTTTACCGGCTGATTTCCCTTTGTATTTATTGTATAGGAAGTTTTTACCATCATAAATGCTTCCTTTGAAGTTATTGAAACGACCTCTTTCTTTTGATAGCTCAATAGATTCGCATTTAGATTCGTAATCAATAAATTCCATTACTTGACCTGCAAGTTTTGTACCTTCTTCAGATGCGTATGAAATACCTAATTTCATAAGCATATCAGCCCAACCCATTACACCTAAACCAATTTTTCTGTTATTTTGTACCATTTCAGAAATTTGAGGTAGTGGGTAGTTATTTACAGCAATTACGTTATCCAAGAAACGAATAGCAGTTCTTGTTGTTTGTGCTAATAAATCCCAATTTATAACACCGTTTTCTACCATTCTTCCAAGATTTATTGAACCTAAGTTACAAGCTTCATAAGAAAGAAGTGGAACTTCTCCACAAGGGTTAGTTGATTCAATTTTTCCTACTAATGGAGTTGGATTATCTGCATTCATTTTGTCGATGAATACAATACCTGGTTCACCATTTCTCCAAGCTCCATCAACAATCATGTCAAATACTTTTTTAGCACTTAATTTGCCTGCTACGGTATTATTTTGCGGATTGATTAATTCATAATCAGTGCCAGCTTTTAATGCTTCCATAAATTTATCTGTAACTGCTACAGAAATGTTGAAGTTGTTAAGTTTATTATTATCACTTTTGCATTCAATAAAGTCTAAAATATCAGGGTGATCAACTCTTAAAATACCCATGTTAGCACCACGTCTAGTACCACCTTGTTTAACGGCTTCTGTAGCTGCGTTGAATACTTCCATAAAAGAAACAGGACCTGATGATACTCCCATAGTAGAACGAACTACACTATTTTTAGGTCTTAAGTTAGAGAATGAAAAACCTGTACCTCCACCTGATTTATGTATTAAAGCTGTATTTTTTACTGTTTCAAAAATTCCTTCTAGGGAATCTTCTACAGGTAATACAAAGCAAGCTGCAAGTTGACCTAATTCTCTACCGGCATTCATAAGAGTTGGAGAGTTAGGCATAAAATAACGATTTGTTATTGCTTTGTAGAATCTTTGTGTAAGTTTTTCTACTTCAGATTGTGACTTCCCGAATTTTAAATCTCCTTCTGCAATAGTTTTTGCTACTCGCATAAACATATCTGCAGGAGTTTCTACGCATTTGCCTTCTTTATCCCTTTTTAGGTATCTTTTTTCAAGAACTTTAATTGCGTTTTCCGTTAAATCTAATTTTTCCATACATGTGCTGTTTGCTTCTGCCACAATAACCTCCGTTTATTTTATTTATTATATTTTACTACTTTACTTATCCCCTTTTTTAAGTCCATGAAAAGCATGACTATTTCTTTATTTTACATCAATTATAAAAAACATGGCAAGGGTAATTAATTCTTTGATTTCGAAATGTTACTTTTTTACTGGAAATAATATTTGATGTTGTCGTTATGTTACAAATTTTATTGGTTTCTGTTTTGAGTTCTTTGTTTGTAATATAATGTTGTTTGAGGTAGCGTATATTGAAACATTCAAAACTTACAGCCCTGATATTTATAGCCCTGATTTTAGGAGTAATAGTTGGACATTTTGCTCCTGATTTTGCAGTGAAAATGCGACCTTTTGCGATAATTTTTCTTAGAATGGTTAAGATGATTATTGCTCCATTGCTGTTTGCTACTTTGGTAGTCGGTATCTCTGGTCATGGTGATGCAAAAAGTTTAGGGAAAATTGGGCTCAAAACAATTATTTATTTTGAGATAGTTACAACTCTTGCACTTA
Source organism: uncultured bacterium (assembly GCA_949286405.1). GTDB lineage: Bacteria > Cyanobacteriota > Vampirovibrionia > Gastranaerophilales > Gastranaerophilaceae > CALURL01. The sequence continues at coordinate 1,870 of CASECH010000164.1, read as the reverse complement.
TAATTGGGTTAGCCATGGCAAACTTATTTAAGCCGGGAGTTGGTTTTAATACTGGTACTACAGCACATGCTATTCACATGCAAGAAGCCGGGTTGCTTGCAGCGACTCATGCTCATACATCAGTTAGTGAGATGGTTACTACCATTTTCCCGACAAGTATAGTTGATGCTATGGCTCAAGGGAATTTATTGCAAATCGTTGTATTTTCAATATTTTTTGCTTTAGCTATTTGTGCTGTCGGTAAAAAAGCCCAGCCTGTTTTGGATATATTAAATTCAGTATCCCAAATTATGTTTAAGTTTACTGAGTATGTTATGTATTTTGCACCTTTAGGTATTTTTGGAGCAATAGCTTCAACTATCGGAGCTAACGGATTGAGTGTCTTGAAAAGTTACTTTAAAGTAATAGGTGCTTTATATGTGGCGTTAGCGGTTTTTGTTTTATTGGTATTGATTATTGCTTGTAAAATAGTTAAAATTTCTTTTAGAAATTTATTGAGAGCTTTGCAGGAACCTGCATTGTTAGCTTTTACAACAGCCAGTTCAGAAGCTGCTTTCCCTAAAGCGATGGATATTATGGAACGTTTTGGGGTACCTAAAAATATAGTTGGTTTTGTAATGCCTACCGGATATACTTTCAATCTTGATGGAAGTACTTTGTACCTTGCTATGGGTGTTTTGTTTTCATCTCAAATTGTGGGTATAAATTTAGATTTGAATCAACAAGTGATTATAATGCTTGCTTTGATGCTTACAAGCAAAGGTGTTGCTGGTGTACCTAGAGTATCATTAATTGTTTTAGCAGGAACACTTGCCAGTTTTAATATTCCTATTTTAGGTGTTGCAATTTTGTTGGGTATTGACCAAATTTTGGATATGGGTAGAACTACTGTAAACCTTATCGGAAATTGTGTTGCCACTGTAGTAATTGCAAGATGGGAAAATGAATTTGACTATAACAAGATGAATGAGTTTGTTAAATTGTCAAAAGAAGAAAGCATTGGGAATGATATTCAACATTTGAAAGATGATATTTTGAATAGAAATTCTAATAAAATATAGCTAACTAAAATTATATGAGGGTATATAGATATGACTAATGAAACCGGTACAAAAGTTGAGTACAAAGATACTTTGAATTTGCCTCAGACAACTTTAGCGATGAGAGCAAACGCAGCAGTTAGAGAACTTGAGATCCAAAAGTTTTGGGAAGAAAATAAAATTTATGACAAAATTATTTCTCAAAGAGATAAAGTAAATAAATTTATTTTGCACGATGGACCTCCATATTTAAGTTCTGAAAAAATTCACGTTGGGACAGCTTTGAATAAAATTTTGAAAGATATTTTATTAAAGTACAAGGCTCAGTCCGGTTTTTATACACCGTATGTTCCAGGTTATGATGGTCATGGCTTGCCTATTGAAAATGCGGTTGTGAAAAAAATTAAAGGTGGTAGAAGTGCTCTTACTCCTGCTGAACTAAGAGAAAAATGCAGAGAATTCGCGCATAAAAATTTAAAAGGTCAAGAGTCAGAGTTCAAACGTCTTGGTGTGTTAGGTGATTGGGAACATCCGTATCTAACTATTAATCCTGAATTTGAAGCTGAGCAGGTTAGAGTATTTGGAGATATGTTCAAAAAAGGATATATCGAAAAAGGTTTGAAACCTGTGTATTGGTGTGCATCTTGTGAGACTGCTCTTGCAGAAGCTGAAGTTGAATATGCTGATCATACATCTACTTCTATTTATGTAAGATTTAAGTTTGATAATGATGCAACTAAGAAAATAAATGATTTAGTTCAAAATACTTCAGGAAAGGATGTTTATGCAGTAATTTGGACTACAACACCTTGGACAATTCCTTCTAATAT
>CASECH010000163.1 GCA_949286405.1 uncultured bacterium | reverse complement strand
TGCCTAAAGTTATTAAGACTTCAGCTAACGTAAATGCTGTGTTTTTCATAAAAACTCCATCTGCTTTGTGATATGACACATTATTATACAGCATTTTCAACTTTTTACAAGAGGATGCAAAATACTCGATTAAGCTTAGATAATCGCCCCCCCCCCGAATTGCATATCAAACATTACGCGTTCTCCTTTCTTCTGCTATTCTATACCTACCTTATTATAAAGGATTTTTATCATTTTTTCAATTACACAAAATTTGTTTTATTAAAATATTAAAAAAAGTATTGAAATATATGTAAAAATATTATAAAATGGTAATTATAGAAAGAGGAAGATATGCCAAAGGTTAATATAACTGTATGTATGGGAAGCTCTTGTTTTGCACGAGGTAACGAACGGAATCTTGAATTCATTGAAGCCTATATTCAAGCTCATGATTTGCAAGCAAATATAAATTTAGCCGGTTCACGTTGCGAAAATAAGTGTTCAAAAGGACCTATCGTTATAGTTAATGACATCGAATATAATAATGTCGATGAAAGAAAATTGGAAGAAATTCTTTCGAAACTTGTTTAATAATCGTTTTCAGTATTTAGGAGTTCCCTATGAATAATCAATATCCGGTCTATACGCTTACAAATGAATGTCATGACTGCTATAAGTGCATTAGAAATTGTCCTGTTAAAGCCATCAAAATTGAAAATGGCCATGCATCAGTTATTCCAGAGCGTTGCGTAGCTTGCGGAAATTGTGTAAAAAGCTGTCCTACAAATGCTAAACGAGTTAGAAATGATATCGCAAAAGCAAAAAATCTTATTTTAGCAAAAAAAGATGTATATGTATCTCTTGCACCTTCTTGGAGTGGAGTTTTTGAATATTCGCCTAAGAAAATGATAACTTTACTAAAAAAATTAGGATTTAAAGAAGTATCAGAAACTGCACTTGGTGCTCAGGAAGTTTCTATAAAAACTGCAGAAATACTTAACAATGCAGAAAAAGGTTTGTTTATTTCAAGTGCTTGTCCGGTAGTTGTAGACTTTATAAAACATTACAGACCTGAGTTTACTAAATGTATTACCCCAATAGGCTCCCCTGCAATGACTCACGCTAAAATTTTGAGAGATAAATACGGAGAAGATATTTCTGTTGTTTTTATAGGACCTTGCATTGCGAAAAAAAATGAAGCATCATATTCAAATCTCATAGATATTGCTTTGACATTTGAAGAATTAAAAATGTGGATTCACGATGAAAACATAGATATTGCAGATATTCAAACAAATCCTGAAAACAAATTTGTTCCATATGATGCTTTTGAAGGTGCATTATATCCAATTGACGGGGGAATGAATGAAACAATCAAAAGAATTGGTGTAAAAGAAGACATTCAATTAATTGATGTATGTGGATTTCAGGCATTTGAAAATGCCCTAAATAATCTTAATCCGGATAATATAGAAAAAACAATCTTTGTAGAAGCTCTTGCTTGTGATGGAGGATGCGTTGCAGGACCTTGTATTTCAACAACTAAAGCTAGTATATCACTTGTATCAGATATTCTATCAAAAACAAAAAAACGTGATTATATTCCTAAAAAAGCATCTACAACCGTTGAATATAAACTGACACCTCAAAAAGTCATTAATAAAGAATATCCTTTGGAAGAAATTCTGAAAACTTTGAAAAAAATAGGTAAACACACAGTGGATGATGAGCTAAACTGCGGAGGGTGCGGATATGCTACCTGCAGAGATCTTGCAAAAGCCTTACTTGATGGAGATGCAGAGCCGTCAATGTGTGTTTCTTATATGAGAAAAATTGCAATGAGAAAGGCTGCTGCAATGATTCGTTGCATGCCTGCTGCAGTGGTTATGGTGGATAACAATTTGAATATTCTTGAAGCAAATGACAGCTTTATGAAAATGTTTACCGGTGATATGTATGAAGTATTTGCAAATAGACCTGATGGGCTTGCAGGTGCAGCAATAGACAGAATTGTAGACTTTGCAGATATTTTTAGAACAATACTTAAAACTGGCAAGGATTTACGCAAAGAACATTACCACATTAAAAATCGTCTTTATGATATTTCTGCCTTCACTATTGAAGAAAATGAAATAGTTGGTGCCGTAATTACAGATGTAACTTCTTCTGAAACAAACAGAGAAAAAATATCTCAAAAAGCTCAAGAAGTTATTTCAAAAAATATATCAATTGTCCAAGAAATAGCTTGTCTTTTAGGAGAGCATATGGTTGAGACAGAAACACTTTTAAGCTCAATCGCGAACGACTATGATGATAGCGACAACAATACCACAGACAATAAATAAGAGGATACTAATGTTCATAGACATCGATTGCAGTCAAATGAAAAAATATAATCAAAATGCTTATGGAGATTACTTTATATCAAAAAGGTATCCTGATGAAGCTATGTTGATAGCTGTCCTGTCTGATGGACTGGGAAGTGGAATTAAGGCAAATATATTATCATGTATGACTGCAACTATGCTTTTGAGATTCATAGAAGGGGGTCAGATTCCTGTAAGAAAAGCTGCAGAAATTATCATGAATTCTCTTCCTGTATGCCAAATTAGAAAGATCAGCTACTCTACTTTCTCTGCTATAAGAGTAGATGATGATGGTAATGCTAAAATTGTAGAAGAAGGAAATCCAGAATTTATATGGATAAGGGATAATGAAATCATTCAACCTAATTATGATACAATACAATCTAAAACTTTTAAAAACAGGAAATTACGTTTATACAAAATTAAACTCAGACTTGGTGATAGAATAATATTCTGCTCTGATGGTGTAACTCAAGCAGGATTAGGTGGTAATAGATTAAAACTAGGGCTAAGACGAGAAGGACTTATTACTCTGTTAAAAGACAAACTCACAGAACAACCGGATATTTCAAGTACAGAGCTGTCACAATATATTGTCAATCAAGCAAGAAATATAGAAACAGACAGACTTGCTAAAGATGATATTTCTGCTTGCGTAATTTACCTAAGAAAACCAAGAGAAGCTCTAATATTTACAGGTCCACCGTTCCATCAAGAAAAAGATGCAGAATATGCTCAAATATTTAATAAATTTAAAGGTAAAAAAGCTATTTGCGGTGGAACGACAGCAAATCTGCTTTCAAGAGAACTCAAAAAACCTATTACAATGGATAACACAATAAGTATAGGAAAACTTCCAGCATGTTCATATATGGATGGTGTGGATCTGGTTACAGAAGGAGTTTTAACACTTACAAAAGCATTGGAATATTTAGAAGGAAGTATTCCGGATATTGACAACGCAGCAGTAAAGTTGGTAAAATTCTTATTAGATAGTGATTGTATAACATTCATGGTCGGGGCGAAACTTAATCAAGCACATTACGATCCCGCACTTCCGGTAGAAATTGAAATCAGAAAAAATATCATAAAAAAAATTACGACAGTCCTTCAGGACAAATATTTCAAAAAAGTTAATTTACAGTATATGTGAGGATTTTCCTCTCAGGATAGGAAGGTAAAAAATGGATAAAAAAATTAGTGTTAAAGTTTGTTTAGGAACAACATGTTTTGTAATGGGTTCTTCAAATTTACAAGAACTAATTGAGACCGTACCTGCAAAATACGGTGACAAAGTGGAAGTTTCAGGTGTACCTTGTCTTGGACTTTGTTCTATTGATTGGGAATTTTCAAAAGCTCCTTATGTCAAAGTCGATGATGATGTCATAAAAGAAGCTACCGTAGAAAAAGTTCTAAAAGCAATCGATGAAAAACTAAAATAGAATTTTAGCACAAAAAAGAGGTCA
>CASECH010000162.1 GCA_949286405.1 uncultured bacterium | reverse complement strand
GTTTCAACTCTAATTGTGGTCGAGTATGTTTTACTTGTGTTATCTCCAGACCAGCGGATATCCATTAGCCTTTCTGGCTCGATATTCTCAAGTGTTTTACAATCTATTCTGTGGACAGATACTCCTTTGGATCTTGTAACTACTCCTACAATAGGTTCACCAGGAATTGGTGAACAGCATTTTGCGATTCCATATAAAAGTCCTTCAAGACCTATGATATCTTTTTCAGATTTTCTTTTTGTTGGAGAATGGAACGTTGATTCTGGAGTTTTATTTGGTGCAGGTTTTCTTAATTTGTTAACTATTTTATTTAGGGTTGTTTCTCCATATCCTAATGCAGCAAATAGGTCTTCTGCTGATAAATAGTTCATTTGTTTAGCAACTTTATCAAACTCACCTTGTTTCATAAAGTCATCAAAAGTTGCTTTCGTAAGTTCATGTTCAAGTGTTGACTTACCTGCCTCAATATGTTCTTCTCTATTATTTTTCTTGAACCATTGTTTGATTTTTGAAGAGGCTTGTTTTGTAACTACAAAATTCAGCCAATCAAGTCTAGGTGCAGGAGTTTTAGATGTTAAAATTTCAACGATATCGCCATTATGGAGTTTTGTATCCAATTGAGCAATTCTTCCGTTAACTAGTGCTCCTACTGTTTTATGACCGACTTCAGAGTGTATTCTGTATGCAAAATCAACAGGTGTTGCATTAATTGGCAAATCAAACACATCACCGTTAGGTGTAAAAGCAAACACTTGGTCTGAGAATAGGTCAAGTTTAACAGAATTTACATAATCCTCTGCATTAGTCATATCTTTATCATATTCAACCAATTTTCTCATCCATGAAAATTGCATATCAGTCGGGTTATTCGCTTTTTGGGAACCTTTTTCCTTGTATCTCCAGTGGGCAGCAACACCATATTCAGCTACTTCATGCATTTCCCATGTTCTAATTTGAACTTCTAGTGGTTTTGACCTTGGTCCTATTACAGATGTGTGTAAAGATTGGTACATGTTACCCTTAGGCATTGCGATGTAATCTTTAAATCTGCCAGGAATTGGTTTGAATTGTGAGTGTATCAACCCTAATACTTCATAACATTCTTTTTCCGTATCAACAATTACTCTGACTGCTGTGATATCATACAGATCATGAAAGGCGATATTTAATCGTTTCATTTTACTGTAAATACTGTAATAATGCTTTGCTCGACCTGTGATCTGAGCGTTTATTCCGGCTTTTTTTACGTCTGCTGATATTTTATCTATAAGTATTTTTACAGTAGCTTCTCTGTCTGCTTTTGTCTGTGAAACTAATCTTGCAATTTCAAAGTATTTATCGGGTTCCAAATATCTCAAAGATAAATCTTCCAGTTCTGCTTTTATTTTATAAATCCCTAAACGATTAGCAAGTGGTGCAAAAATATCAAGCGTTTCTCTCGCTATTTTTTGTTGTTTATTTGCAGCCATAAAATTTAGGGTTCGCATATTATGTAAACGGTCTGCAAGTTTCAAAAACACTATCCTTATATCACTAGCCATTGCGATAAAGAGTCTTCTGAAGTTTTCTGCTTGACGTTCTTCTTTTGACTTAAATTGAAGCTTTCCAAGTTTAGTTACTCCTTGTACAAGGGTAAGAACATCTTTGCCAAAACGTTTTTCTATTTCTTCAGGTTGTGTATCTGTATCTTCTAAAATATCATGCAAAAATGCAGCAATCAGCGTATGTGTGTCCACTTTTAAATCCACAAGAATTTTAGCAACTTCAACAGGGTGAATAATATACGGTTCCTCAGATATTCTATATTGACCCTCATGAAGCTTTTTTGCAAATAAATATGCTTGCTCTATCAGTTCAATATCTTCTTCTTCTCTGTTTTGTTCTATTAATTTTTGTTTAATTTCATTAAAAAGTGGTTTTTCTGACATGATATAATCATAATACAGATTTCATTTCTAATTTTCAAGTAAAAAGAGTTAATATCATTCATAAGGACTAATATCATGTTGAAAGAATCAAAAGACGGAATAATTTTGCAACTTAGAATTTCTCCGAATGCAAGTAAAAACGAAATTATAAAAACAGATGATATTTTAAAAGTGAAAATAACAGCTCAACCTATTGACGGCAAGGCTAATAAAGCATTAATTGAGTTTTTGTCTAAGAGTTTTAAAATTCCAAAAACATCTATGGAGATTTTAAAAGGAGAGACTTCAAAAGATAAAACAATTTTAATTAAGACTTTTGATACAGAGAAAATAGAAAAAATCTATGAAATCTGTAAATTAATGTAAATTGTTAGTCAACCTATGTCAAATTTTTTATTCAGAGATTTTATTTATATATGACTTGAAAAAAAATTTTATTATTGTTAGGATTGTGTAAGGAAATTATGAAAAACTTTGGTTCTTTAAAATTACATCATACTCATCATCATAGCGTCCTTGGAAGGCTATGGAGTTGATGTTGTGCGTTTTTAAAGAAAATTAAGTTTAAATTCAATTCTGTTAAATAGCCTTTCAGGGATATGTAGAACGCATTGAAAGGTATTTAGTAAAGAATTGGAGAAAAAGAAATGACATTTACAAGTATAATATCAGCCGTAGGTAATAATAATAGCATATACCCTCTTATCGTAAGAGATTGTGGAATAGAAGTCCCATCAAAGATTCTTTTGACATATAACCAAAATAAAAAAGAATCGAAAGCTGTTGCAAAACTAGCAGCTAGAGAAAGGTTTTTTGATGAATATGCTACTTCTGCAGTCTGGCTAGGCGGTATTCCTTTGGTTGATGGTGTGTGTAATTATTTTATAAAGAAAAAAGGTTTTAATCCGAATGTTAACTTGAAATTATTTAAAGAAGATGATTCTCAAGGGATAGATTTAAATATCAATAAGTTCAAAGGTAGAGTTTCTCAAAATATTATTGATGATCTTGAAAAGGTAAAAGCTAATAAAGGTTTGTATGAAAAGTTCTTGTCTGCAAAATTTATAGCATCTACAGCTATTCCTGTCTTGTTTATGGGCTTTATTTTGCCAAAGTTAATATTTGCATCATCTGCAAAAAAAATTGCAGCACAAAAAGCTAAAGAAGCTGCTCAGTCTAAAGATACTTTTGACAAATCTAATTCTTCAGTTGGACCAAAAAATCCAAGTTTTAAAGGCGGGTTTGCGTCAACTGTAGCCAATTTTTCAACTGTAAATAAGATGGCAGTGACTGATGGAGGTTATGCTGTAGGTAGGGTGGCTACTGCAAGAAATAAAAATGAAAGACTTGATATTTCTTTTAAAATGCTTGGTATGATGTTTTTAAATTTTGTCGCTCCAAAATATATAGAAAAATTCTTTAACAAATTGTCTGGTTTGCAGTTAGATCCTTTAATTTTGGAAGATGAAGAATTTTTAGATGCTATAAAAAATAAGGCATTAAATTTACCAAAGACTGATAATCCAAAAGAACTTCTTGAATATATAGATAACAATCCTAAGAGTTTTTTTGCAAAATATGCAGAAAAATCAGGCAAGATTAAATTTTTAGAAAACGGTGTAAGAGATCCTCGTTGCTATGTTGATACAAAGGATTTATTAGATTTTAGAAATAATATAAATGATTTTGTAAAAAAAGCAATTGATTCAGGGGATGTTGCAAAATATGCTAAAAACTCAAAAATAGGTAAATCTTTAACAATTCTTGCAAATGTCGGAATAAGTAGTGCTCTATTAGCTTATGTATTACCAAAAGCTCAATTTGCTTTCAGAAAAGTAGTTACAGGTTCAGATTTAGAGCCCGGTTTAGCTCCTGCAGAAAAAATTCTTGATAAAAATAAAGAGATGTAATGAAACATCTCTTTATTTTTTTATTTAAGTTTTTATTGTTGTCTATACGGTAGCTAATTCTTTATTAATGAATTCCACTTTGTTATCTTCAAAATGGTTCACATCTGGAAGAATAGTATCTTTGATATTTTTCAAATCCTGTTTCATAAGTCTTCTAGGAGAACCTTCATCTAATGAGTGATTTCTCAATAGATATGATGGATGGAATATAGTCATAGCTTTGTAATCTTTTCCATCAACATTAATAGTCATCCATTGACCTCTTACTTTTGAAATAGTTTGTTTTTTATCCAAATTAATAAATGATTTTAATGCAGTTGCTCCACATAGTATTATCGCTCTAGGCTTGATAATATCGATTTGAGCATTTAAGAATTTTCTGCACTCAGCTTTTTCAGAATCTTCAGGAACTCTATTTTGAGGTGGTCTGCATTTAACTGTATTAATTATATACAAATCTTCATCTCTTGAGATTCCTGCTTCTGCCAAGAAATCATTTAATAATTGACCTGCACGACCAACAAATGGTTTTCCGCTTTCATCTTCCATCTCCCCTGGTGCTTCGCCGATAAGTACAATTTTAGCTGTTTCAGGATTTCCATCAGAGAAAACAATATTTTTTCTTGTTTTTCCAAGAGCACATGCAGTACATTTTTCACATTTAGATTGTACTATCTCCAAGCAACTTTTCTTCATCTTCTTCTCTCTCCTCTATGTTGTTATGTTTAAATAAACCTACATCATACTTTTTACAATATCTTTTCAATTCTTTCATAATTACGTCTGATAACATAAATACTGCTATTAAGTTTGGCACAGCCAAGAATAATGTAAATGCATCAGATAGATTAATTATGCTTTTAAAGTTCATGGCAGAACCTATAATTATGAATATACAATATATAACCTGAAAAGTTCTAGTTGTCAATTTTGTTTCGCCAAATAAATAATTCCAAGCTTTAATTCCGTAATATGAGCCACACAGCATAGTTGACAGAACAAAGCAACTCGCCATAAAAGTTAACAATATAGGGAAAAACGGACAAACTGAACCAAAAGCTTTTGATGTCAATTCAATACCAGCAATTCCTGAATAGTTTAAGTAAGCCCCTGAAACTACTATTACAAAAGCTGTTGCAGTGCCTACAATAACTGTATCTACAAAAGGTTGAAGCATGGCAATAAATGCTTGAGATACAGGATTGTTAGTTTTTACTGCAGAAAAAGCAATTGGTGCGGTGCCAAGTCCTGCTTCATTTGCAAACATTGCACGTCTAAATCCCCAAAGCATGCACGCAAAAGCTCCACCTGTCATTGCTCTAGGAGAAAATGCTTCTTTTACAATAACAGCTATTGTATGTGGAACATGGTGAATATTTAACGCACAAACTACAAAGGCTGTAAGTACATATAGACTGCACATAACAGGAGTTACTTTAGATGTAAATTTTCCGATTGCTTTAATTCCTCCAATGATTGTAAAATAAGTTATGATTGCAACAATAAGACCTAATAACCAACTTTGGTTTGCGAAAAAGCTATTTTCTCCACCTGTAACTTCTGTTATTTGAGTAGTCATTGCATTAATTTGGAAAAGATTCCAACCGCCAATCATTGCAAAAACACAGCATATTGCATATATTTTAGATAAATAAGGTGCTAATTTGCCTATATATTTGTTTTTGCTAAGTGTAGCTTCTATATAATACATAGGTCCACCTGCAATAGTTCCATCGGGATTAACTTTTCTAAATTTTAGACCTAATAGAACTTCTGCAAATTTTAAAGCCATAGAGAAAAATCCTGCCAAAATCATCCAAAAAATAACACCAGGCCCACCCACAGACACAGCTGCTGCAGAGCCTGCAACATTACCAATTCCTGCTGAAGCTGAGATTGTTGCAGTCAGTGCTTGGAAAGATGAAACTTCGCCTCTTTTTTTCTTTTTAATTACATCTTTATGTTCGTAATTTTTAGTTATTAATTTTATCGCATGTTTAAATCCCCAAATCCCAATAAATCTTGTTCTAAATGTAAAATAGAACGCAGCAGTCATTAGTAGGGCTACCAAAAATTCAATTTTTACTCCGTGTATAGTCACTGAGCTGAATATTATCCCTGAAATTTTATCGGCTATTGGAGATAAAAAACTATCTATTGCACTATCTAAATTCATCACTATAATTATAATACAAACAAGAAAGATGACATAAAATCTATAATCTTATATGTTATCTTGTTAAGAAACAGTAACTTTTTCATTAGATTTTGCAAAGTTTACCAAAGCTTTAAAGACTATTGGATTAAGTTTACCTTCTTTTACGTCTGCATAAATTATTGTCAGAGCTTGTTTTGAACTCATTGGAGCTTTATATGCTCTTTTTTCTGTGAGTGCTGAGTATTTGTCTGCTACAGATAGTATTTGCAAATTTAAATCAGCAGTGAAATCATTACTTACCCAAGGGTATCCTGTTTTTTTAGCATTTTGGTGGTGATTTCTGATAAGGTTTAGGGTTGTTTGATCAAGATCGGTTGTTTTAAGTAATTCATAACCTAGTTCAGAATGTTTGTGCATAATTTCAGTTTCTTTTTGATTTAGTTTCCCGTTTTTATTTAATATTTCTTTTGGAATTAGAACTTTTCCCATATCATGTAGATATGCAGCATCTTTTAGTGCTTTTTTATTAACTTTTGAACTTAATGAAAATGGTAAGTTTTCACTTATTCCTATTGCAATATTTTGTACATCTGTAGCATGGTTTGCAAGTAATTTCTTAAAATCATCCATATTTAAAACAAGAGGAATATTACTGCTTTTTAGAATATTTTTTACTTTTGGATTCGCAATAATCATTTTTTTTATTGCTGTTTCTGATGTATATTTTTCAGGTCCGCTTTTTTCAAAAATATCTTCAGCTAAATAGTTTCCGAAGCTTGTTTGATACCTATTCGGATTAAAGTTAATATTCGGCGTAATTCCGCTAATGCCAAGCGGTCTGAATATTTCTATTCCCATCTACAATTGCACACTAATAATTATAACTACACTACCTATGTATAAATAAAGTATTTTTTATCTTTAAAATTGCTTTGTTATATTAGCCATGTGTACAATTTTTAACAAAATTTGATAAATAATTTATAAAGATATCTAATTTTTTGTTCAATACGTGATAAAATTATAAATATGAAAGAGATAAATAATGTATTAATTTGTGGTATCGGGGCTGTCGGTAGTATTTATGCTGACAAAATTCAACGATATAACTCAGATAGTTTAAGAGTTTTGGTCGATAAAGAAAGATTTGAGAGATATTCTAAAAATCCAACCATATTTAATGGGAATATTTTAGATTTTAATTATATTTTGCCTAATGAAAATAATTTTAAAGCTGATTTGATAATTATAGCTACTAAATATGAGGGGCTTGATGATGCTTTGGAAAATATCAGAAATTTTGTTTATGAAGATACTGTAATTTTAGCACTTTTAAATGGTGTTACGAGTGAAAAAATTATTGCTTCAAAATATGGCAGAGAAAAGGTATTATATTCTTATTTTATAGGACATAGTGCAATTAGAACTGGGCGAAATATAATTCATGATGATGTAAATACAATTGTATACGGTTCTGAAAACGTAAATGATTATGAAAATGTTCAGAGAGTAAAAGAATATTTTGAGCGTGTAGGTATAGGCTATTTAATTCCAGATGATATAATTCATTCAATGTGGCTAAAATTTATGTTGAATGTGAGTGCAAATCAGACTACTGCTATACTAAGATTTGATTTTGGTCAAATGTTAAGTAATGAAAAATGTATGCAATTTGCTGTCAATGTAATGAAAGAAGTACAAGCAATTGCAAAAGCAGAAGGTGTAAGAAATTCAGATAAATTAATTGATGAAACTGTTGAAAAATTACATACAATGATTCCAGAAGGAAAAACTTCAATGTTGCAGGATGTCGAAGCAGGTAGAAAAACTGAAGTAGATATGTTTGCAGGAACAGTCATTGCATATGGTAAAAAGCATGGAATTTCTACTCCGTACAATCAAATTTTGAAGGAACTTATTGATACAATATATGAAAATGAGCTTTTAACTGATAATAAAAGTTCAGTAGTTATGACTTAATAGTCAATTTCTTTAGTTTGGTTATTATTAAATTCAATTGTTTGATTTCTGATATTTTGAATTTCGTTTACCTGTGCATCAATTTCTTCTTGTACACTTTTTGTATTTATGGATGAACCGCCAATTCCACCTCCACCGATACCTTTGAATGTATTCATCATTAGAATGAACATCATTGATATTATTACAAGACCAAGTAAAAGACTAATAACTCCAAAAGCACTTCTTTTCATAAAATTTATTCCTATGTAAGTTTATTTTTTTTTATAAAAAATATTATAGCATCTTCTTCTGTTTTTGGTGTCTTTAAAATATCATTAGGAGAATTTTTAAGACTGATATTTCGTCCAAAAATTTTGTTATAAAGTGTTAGACTTCCAAAAATCAGTAAAGAAGAAACAATGACACCTGCCATAGCATATAAAAATTTAATAATTGTACTATGTAGCGAAGGGATAGCAGAACCTGCATTAGCTTGTGTTACAGGTTGAGCAGATTGTGCCGCATTGCTTGCTGCGGCACAATGTCCAATATCGTTTGTTAAAAAATATATCAAAGCTATTAGTCCTATAATGGATATAACTTTTATTGTACTATTCTTCAACTTTTTCCTCACTTATTTCTTTTGTTTTTTTACTTGCTCTTGGTTTTCTTGTCTTTGAAGCTCCTCTGTTAGGTCTTCTAGTTTTTTTAGGTTTTTCTTCTGTAGTTTCTCCTTGACTTTCTTCTTTTGTTTCTGGAGGAGTTTCTATAGCTACTTCTGAATCAGATTTTTCTACAGGTTGAGCAATTTCATTTATAGTAGAAGCTGTTTTTTCTTCTGATTGTTCTTTTTCTACAGCAGCATCTTCTGTAATTATTGGTTTTATTTCTTCGTTTGGTTTTAATACAGTATCAGCTGTTTCAATTTTGTCTTCAGAAATAATTTCAATATTTTCTTTTTGTTTATTTTTTTCAAATCTATTACGTTTATTTTTCTTTTTATTATTGTTTTCTCTTTTTTCATTTTCTTGAATTGCAACATTTGAAGGGTTTTCAACTTCAATTTCAACAGGAGTTTGAGGCTGTTGTTCCACTACTTCTTGTTGTTGAGGTTGTGGTTGTTGATTATTTTTATTCTTTTTAAATTTGTTGTTGTTATTGTTAATCGGTAATTTCATTTTTGCAGCTTTAGCTCGATATTCACCTTCAGCTGTTGGCGTTGCAAAATTGAAATCTATCATTGAATATCCTGTACCTTGACAGTGAGGACATTTTTTAGTGAAGATTTCTGAAAGAGATTGTCCTTGTCTGTGACGAGTTAATTCAACAAGACCAAGATCAGAAAGCTGACCTACTTGAGGTTTTGCTTTATCAGGTTCAAGTGCAATTTCTAATTCTTCCATAATTGCAAGCTTATCAGCTCTTGATAGCATATCTATAAAGTCTATGATAATCATTCCGCCGATGTTTCTTAATCTTAATTGTCTTGCGATTTCATGGACTGCTTCTATATTCGTTTTCAAAATTGTTTCATCTTGAGTAGAAGAACTTGTAAACTTACCACTGTTTACATCGATTACGGTAAGAGCTTCTGTTGTTTGGATGAATAGATAACCTCCGGATGGCATATTCACTTTTACATTCAATGCAGCTTTTATTTCTTTATGAATATCAGTCGCAACAAGTAAAGGCTCTGTTCCTTTGTATAGAGTTACTTGTACATTTTTATTCATATGCCAGTTTTGTAAAATATTTTGTACTCTACTTAGGGCAAACGCTGTATCTACAATAATTTCTTTAGTATTTTCTGTACAAGCTTCTCTTATTACCCTATATAGTAAGTCTTGATCTCTATAGATTAAATTTGGAGGAGTAAGAGTTTCTGCTGAAGTAATTATGTTATTCCATTTTTCAAGTAGAATTTCCAAATCTTCTTGAATATCTGCTTCAGACTGTCCTTCTGCTTCTGTTCTAATTATTACGCCAACTCCAACCGGCTTGATTAGGCTAACGATTGCTTTAAGTCTTGCTCTTTCTTTTGAGTTTTCAATTTTCTTACTGATACTAATTCCAGGCTCATTTGGCATTAAGACCAAAAATCTTCCTGGAAGACTTATTTCTGTTGTAACTCTTGGTCCTTTGTGTCCTGTAGGTTCTTTAGTTACTTGTACAATCAACTTTTGTTTTGGAGATAATTTATCTTTTAAAGCTCCCTTGCCCATAACGTCTTGAGCGTGCAAAAAGCCCATTTTATCTGTCCCTACATTTACAAAGGCAGCATCAATACTTGGTAAAATATTATCTACTGTTGCTAAATAAACATCTCCTAAAATTACTTCGCCTCGGTGGATAAAAAAGTCTGTGACTTTTCCATTTTCTGTAACTGCAGCAATATTATCACGTTCAGCGATAATAATCTTTTGTTCTACATTCTGAACATTTCCGTTTCTGTTTCTGTCGTTTGCCATAAAAAATCCTTTTAATTAAACTTATAACTCATTTAATTCACTATCTAAAAAACGGGTTCTTTTGATATTAAACACGACATCAGGTGCTATTAAATTCATTAGTACATCAGCTCTCAATGCAGGAATATCAATATTTTGACCTGTCTTTAAGATTATGAACAGACTTTCATCTTTAAATCTATATGATTTTATCGATGGTTTTATGTCTGCTTTTTTAATTAAACCTTTTTTGTTTTTCTTCTCAATAAGAATTTCATTAGAAGATAAAACTTTGTCTGTATTATATCTTAAAGTTTCAAAATCGTAAAGAGTCTTGTTGAAAATATTTATTTCATATTCTGCCCAACAAGCGGTCATATCAATCGCTTTTGTATTTCTTTCTATTTTTACAATACTTATTATCTTTGATTGTTCTGGTAGAACTTTTTCCAGTTTAGATTTTAGCTCTGCTTCTGATAAGTTATCAAAAAGTTCTATATCTACTAATTCACATTCACTTTCAGCAAATAGAGGTAATGCGATACCCATAGAAACTTTCATTGATGGATTATATCCTAAAGAAAACACCACATTCAAACCGCTTCTTGAAAGAGCTTTGAAGAAAGTATTTTGCCAATCAAGATGAGAAAAATATTTTAAAATACCTGTTTTTGTTAGTTTAATTCTGTACTTATAAATTTCTTTGTCGTACGCTTGGGTTGTTTTAGGGTCCTTATGTTCTATTTTTAAATTTTGTGCTGCATCACTTGCCGTGTATTTAGGAGCAATAATTTTTCTTACTTTTAAATTTTTGCACACACCACAATTAACACAACCTTTTTCGCAAGTTGGTTGAATTCCTGAAGCTGTTTTTGCTTTTTCAAATTCTTCTACTAACCATTTCTTATCTACACCTATATCAATAAAATCCCAAGGAAGTTCTTCTTGAGTTGAATATTGTTTTTGAGCAAGTGCCTCTAAGTCAATACCTAATTCTTTTGCAGTATCTTCCCAGACATCTTTATTAAAATACTCACCCCAAGCGTCAAGGTAGCAACCTTTTTTGTAAAGAGCCTCAATGTACTTACACAAAGATTTATCTCCTCTTGTAAGTACAGCTTCAATTCTTGATACAACACCTTCGTGGTAATTAATTTTTAAATTTTTTATATGAGCTGTTTTTTCTTTTAAGTATCTAATGTGTTCAGAAACTTTTTCTAAATTCATTTGTCCATACCATTGGAATGGTGTAAATGGTTTCGGTACAAAAATGGATAAAGTACAAGTCACTTCAAGCCCATGTACAAGTCCTTTTTCTTTTTTTATTAAACGAGAACGGTATCTGATTTTGTTCAAAAGTTCTGCCATCTCGTCCATATCTTCAATAGTTTCAGTAGGAAGTCCGCATATAAAATAGAATTTAACTTTTGACCAACCGTTTTCATAAAGAGTAAGTACAGCGTCAAGAATCTGATCTTCTGTAATATTCTTTTTTATAACATCTCTAAGTCTTTGGCTTCCAGCTTCTGGAGCAAGTGTCATTGTTGATTTTCTTACACTTTGGACTAAATCGGCAAGTTCTAAACTAAAACCATCAATTCTTTGGCTAGGAAGAGATACAGATACTTTCTTTTCATTAAAATCTAGTGCAAGTTCTTTAATTACTTCTTTTATATTTCCATAGTCATTTGAAGATAATGATAATAGAGAATATTCATCGTAACCTGTATTTTTTACTAATTCTTTTGCAATTTTGATTATATCTTCAGCAGGTCTTTCTCTTATTGGAAGTGTAACATGCCCAGGTTGGCAGAAACGGCACATTCTACCGCATCCGCGTCTGATTTCGACAACAGCTCTATCTTGTACCGATGTAGAAAAAGGTATAGGATAAGATTTTAGAGCAGTATCATATGTTAATTGAGCTATTCTTTTGGTGACTTTACCTCCAAAAATTGAAGCCCATCGTCCTGAATTTTCCCCTTCGACAAGAGCTTTTATTCTCTCTTTTCTTGGTAATCCTTTTGTTTTTTCTAAAATTTCACAAACTTCAATAATACTATCTTCGCCGTCACCAATCATGAACACATCAATAAAATCTGCGACAGGAAGCGGGTTAAAAGCACAAGGACCTCCTGCAATAATTATAGGGTCGTTATCAGTTCTATCTTCGTTTCTGTATGGAATTCCTGCCATTTCAAGCATTTTTAAAACAGTTGGGTATGCCATTTCGTACTGCAAAGAAAAACCTACCGCGTCAAATTCTTTTAGAGCTTTTTTACTTTCTAATGTGTATAAAGGATTGGGTTGGAAATCTTTTTCAGGAGCATAAACTCTATCAGCCATGTAATTCGGTTGTTTATTCACCAAATCATACAATACTCTAAGTCCTAGATTACTTATTCCAATCTCGTACTTGTCAGGGAATGCAAATGCAAACCTTACTTTTGCACTGTCAAAATCCTTATTATATGAAAGAAATTCTCCACCTACATATTGATAGGGCTTGTTACATTTAAAAAGGGCTTCGTGATAATCTCTAAAAAAACAATTCATGCTACTCTACTTTCTTTATGCTAAACCTTCAGGAAAATATTTATCTATTTCTATGATAGTTCCATCAAGTGTATTTTCTTCAAATGAGCGAATAAACTTAAATAAATCTTTATTTGGTACATCGTAATTGTATAAAACCGTTTCATTTTGATATTTTCTCATAACACGCACAATGTAGTGGCAACCTTCTGCATATTTCAAAAGATGTTCTTCGCTGAATTTATTCCCGTTCGTATCTTTATCCAATCTGACATAATTAAACCCTGCATAAAACTTAACTTTTTCAGTAGTAGGAAGTTCTTTATTATGCTTAGAGAATATATTGATAACTTTTTTATTTATTTCGTCACTCATTTTACACCAACTCTAATCCATGATTATTAAACTACATGGATTACCGGCATGTCTATAATGTTAAGTAAACTTAAACTACACTTTATCAGGATCAAAATTTTCGTATTCTTTTATAAATTGAACTATCTCTAAAGCCATTTGATGTCTAATATCGAATGGGGCATTTCTAAGGTATTCCATCGCATGAGATACTTTTATGTTTTTGTCATACCATCTTCGAAGAATATAGTTATATTGGTCATCAAGTGACAGCTCAATATCAAACTCAAGATCTTTGAGTTTGTCAATAATGAAATCAGCACAACGAACCTGAATATATTCTTCAGTCTTTTCCAACATCGTAATAGCTCTGCTTAATGCAGGATCAATATCATACCAACGCTTTTTCATATGTAGATGATATATTTTTTTTTGTTGAATGTCAAGAATCTATACTGCAGTTTTTTCTCTTAAATTTAAAAGAACTTCTTTAGAGATTTGAATTTGATTATCCTTTGTCATGCATTTAAGATATCTGAAGGCAGTAGAAATTGTTTCGTTTTTATCATACCATCTTTGGTATTTTTTTATGCTTGAAGTTTCTGCAGCAGCCTCTTTTATAAAATTTAAGGTTGGATCTAATTCTTTACCTCTTTTTATAATATATTTTGCACTGTCTATCTGTAATGTAATGCTTGCCAGCTCAATCATACTGATTGCAATACATACGTCAGGTTCTACATCATACCAACGCATAACATCCTCCCTATATACAATATACATATATTATATACCCAAAAATTATTAAAGTTAAACAATATTTATAGTTTTGTTTTTAAAAAATCCTGTTGTATAATTTTAGTATGAAGAAAAAACTTGCTACGTTATTATTGATATCATTTTTAGCAAATACATCTATTGCTTATGCTGATGTATTGGAAGGTCATGCTGAAAAGTCAGATACGTATCAAGATAAAATTCAAAAAGAACTTTTTACCGGTGAAGTTGAAAAGCTTGAGAAAAAAGATGTTATAAATATGACAGTATCTCAGGTTTTGGATTCCACAATAAATATGGAAGGTGATGAATTCTTTGCAGAAGTTACATCTGAAGTCTACGGTGATAAAGGTGTAATAATCCCTAAAGGAACTATTGCTCATGGTAAAATTACTCAATCAGGAGATGCAAAGCGTTTAGGACGTTCAGCATGGATAGAGATGGATTTTGATTATCTTATTACTCCTGATGGACGTGAGATTCCTATAGAAGGTAAAATGACGACAAAAATGCATCCTGTAGCAGAGGCAGGGAAAATTGCGGTGCAAGATGTTGGGTATACTCTTGTAGGTGGAGCAGTTGGTGGATTTATGGCATTGAACTGGCTCGGTCTTGAAGCAGCTATTGCCTCTCAAGGTTATACGCTCGCCGGAGGTGCTGCTGTAGGTGGTGCAATCGGACTAGGTATGGCTTTAATAAGAAAAGGTCATGATGTTTTAATTGCTCCTGGTGATGAAATTCGAGTAAAAATTAATACCAGTGTGTCATTACCGGTATACAAGGATACTGCTTTAATGCAACATGAACTTTTTTATCCTGGACTTGATATTCATATAAGTGATATAAAACATGAAAAAGACCCGTTTGGAGAGTTGAATACTCTTACTTTAACAATTATGGTTTCAAATTTGTCTGATAAGACTTTGTCAGGACTTGATATGGCTTTAATAAATGATTACAATTCATCATTCAGACCTTCAATTTTTGGTGATACAAAAATCATGTTTAAACAAATAAAGCCTGGTGATAGAATAGCAGGACAGATTTCTTTTTCTGTAGATAACATAAATCGTAAATTTTGGTTAACTTTTTTTGATAGACGTAATGGAAAGCCTTTGTGTAAAATTTCTTTGGATAATGCATATAGAGGCGTTTCAGCTAAAACAAAGAAAAAAAATGAACGTATGCGTAAAAAAGCAACAAATTTTAAAAGAGAAGATGATGTTTTTGACATAGAATAATTGTAAAAAAAAATTACTCATCACTTGAGTTTATTAATTTCTATGTTACAATGTTAGTAGTTAGTCGGTAATAAAGAAAGTAGAGGAACATATGGTTTGTGGCAGGCTTGAAATTGATATTTTAAACTCGTTTTGGAACTTAACAAAAGAAAATGAAGATAGAGATATATCTATTCAGGATGTAGTTGATGAACTTTCCAAAAACGGTGTCGATAGAGCTTATACCACTATAAAAACAGTCATGGACAGACTTACAGTAAAAAGTATTCTTGTTCGTTATAAGGTTGGTAAAAAATTCTTTTATAAAGCTACTATGAATAAAAAAGAGATGTCTATGGAAGCTGTAAAAACAGTAGTAGATCAATTTTTTGATGGAAATTATGTGTCTCTTTTAAGATTTGTAGAAAAAGAATGTGACAGATTATTAGTGTAAAATGTCGAAAGAGTTATCAAACCCCGAAGATAGAGCTGTTGTCGCAGAACTTATAAGAAAAGTTTTGATGGGTTATATTTGTGTCAGGGAAGCTGTTTTGGCATTTCCTAAAGACTCTCAGGATTCAAGTATAATCGCTGCATACCATGCTCTTGTGCATTATGAAGCAGATGAAGATTTAAGGCTTAGAGATCCTCTTTATAAAGAGGAGCAGGATGACTATTTAGAATTTATTTCATATATACTTGAACGTGGAGAAAGTTTGCCTGATAATATTATAAAAAACTATGAAAAATATTATTCTTCAGCGAGTCTTCCTCATGAAAATAATACAAAGGGTTTCTTGCATAGTTTTTTAAAGTTTTTAAATATAGAGGAGAAGAAGTAATGAAAAAATTATTAATTTCGCTAATGGTATTGACAATGACTGCTTCTACAGTATTTGCTTTTGGCTCAAAGTCTCAGCAGCCTCAGTCATTAGAAGTGGTTCCTTTGTTTAAATCAGAATCACTCCAGGCTAATAGAGTTTGGGTGGGAACATTCCAATTGGTTTGGAATGATTTAATCGATGGAATCGTCGGAGGTCCAGTAAGATTTGTTGGAGCTAAGTCTGAGTTGGCAAAAGAGCTCAACAAACAAAAGTTCAAAACAAGTGATTTGTCTGAGGATTCATACTACACAGCATATGGAGAGACTTCTCCTGAGTTAAAAGTTAAAATTGAAAATGCAATAAAAGAAAAATTTAATGAAACAAGTGATGTCCTAAATAGTATCGACTGGACTCCTGGTCCTCAAAAGTATGTTCTTTATGCAATGTTGAAAAAGGATTTTAAATTCTTAACTGCTTTTGATAAGTTAGGTATGGATAAATTTGGTAAGAATAAAGAAAAAGTTCAATACTTTGGTATAAACAAGGATAGTGAATCTATTCTTGACCAAACAGTGTACGTTCTATTCTACAATTCTTCTAAAGATTACGCTGTATCTATTCAAACAGAAGGAAAAGATGTTCTGTATCTATACAGAACAAAAGATGATAAATCTTTTGATAGGCTATACAGTGACATGATGATCAAACAGGCTCAATATGACGGACCAAAAGAATTTTTGAAAGCAGATGAACTAAAAGTGCCTGATATTAATTTGTATAGTGAAAAATCTTTTGCAGAACTATGTGATAAAGAAATTAAAGGTACTAACGGTATGATGATTGATCAAGCTTTGGAAACCGTTGATTTCAAGATGAATAATGAAGGTGTTAAACTTAAATCAGAAGCTATAATCGCAACAAAAATGTCTATGCCTTTAGTTCCTGCAAAGATGAAACCTAGAAAATTCTATTTCAATGATACTTTTGTAATGTTCTTGCAAGAAAATGATAAAAATAAACCATATTTTGCATTGAGAGTACAAGATGTAAATTTGATTAATAAAACAGGTAGAAAATAACTTAAAAGGCGGCATTAGCCGCCTTTTTTAATCCAAACATTTTGTCTTTAGTTCAATACTAATTTCTTCAAGTTGTCTACATTCAATTTTTAATTGGTCTGTAATTATGTATGTGTATTGCCCATATTCATCAAAGTTGTCATTATCTGCAATCTTTCCGAGAAATGCAATCATGTCAATTATTTTTTCATAATGTTTTTCAAAAGCTTCAAACGTCTTTTTTAATTCATTTTGCTCCATAATTTCTCCTTTTATTGTGTATAATAAGTATCAATAT
>CASECH010000161.1 GCA_949286405.1 uncultured bacterium | reverse complement strand
TTACAACTTTTTCATTGTCTGAATTTTCATCCTTTAACTTATTTATATAACTATTTGTCATATAAATAATATCATCTTCTGTCAAAAGAGGAAGACCTCCAATTCTTACCTCATCTGCTTCATCTTCTTCCAAATATTTTTTCAACTCTTCTTTTGGCTGTTCTTTTTGTCTTTTGCCATTACTATCAGAAGATGTTGATGAAGATACTGATCTGTTACCAAAAGGATTGTTTACTGAATTAAACATTTGATGCCTCAATAGTTATAATTTGCATGCTTAATTACGGTTTTTGCACACAAAAACTTTAATTTAATCATCTTTTTATATGAAATCAATAAAACTAAATAGAATAATAATAATCTTTAAACAGTTTACAATCATCCTCGATATTTGGGCTTTCACATACCAAAGCCCCTTTGACTCCAAATTCTTTCATTGCTTTGAGCAAATCTTTATAATTCATATCGCTTTCTTCCATTATCAAGTGTTGTTTTTCACCTTTTTCACCATACTCTATACCGGCTAAATGACCATGAAAATTTTCTAGTGCATATTGTCCTATTTCTTTACCTATTCTTTCAAGAATCATTGAAAATTCATCATATGTATTGTACTCCCCATTAGTTCTTGCATGAAGATGAGAAAAATCAATACAAGGCAAAACTCTTTCAAAATCGTTAGAAAGTTTGATTACCTCATCCAAATCTCCCCATTGAGTAGCTTTCCCTGTTGTTTCAGGTCTTATCCATACAGTAGAATTTTCTTTTTCCAAAATATCCATAATTCTTTGTGTTTGATTTTTTACCTGTTTGTACACAGCATCCTTGTCTGCACCCATGTAAAAAGCAGCATGATAAGTTATGCTAAAAGCTCCAGCCTGCGTAGCAACAAGTGCAGTTTCTACTATCCTTTGTACACTTGCTTCAATTTTATCTTCTTCTTTTGAATTCAAATTTATATAAAAAGGACCGTGAGCTGTTATTACAAAATTATTTTCTTTTGAAACTTGATTTACAAACTCTTTTGATTTGTCAGCCATTCTAACACCTCTGACAAACTCTAATTCCATACCATCTAAATTCATTTCTTTCAAAACTTCAAAAGCTTGAGGATAACTTCCTTTTCCTGTCCTCAATGGCATCCCTGCAGTTATAAAATTTAGTTTATTAAATTTAATATTACTTTGCATAAATAAGCTCCCAATGCGACTGCTAGCAGTCCTATTAATATACTCAACAACAAATACATAAAAGCATGTGCAAAACGTTGCTGTCCAATCATTTCAAATAATTCTAACGAAAAAGTACTAAATGTTGTAAGCCCACCACAAAAACCTGCGGTCAATGCAAATTTTAAAACAGGACTTACTTCCGGCTTACTAATAAAAAGAATATATAAAAATCCAAGAATAAAACATCCGACTATATTTACGCATAAAGTAGCAAAAGGAAGATTAAAGCTAATATATTTAAGCATATAATAGCCGGTTAAATATCTTGATATAGCACCAAGACCTCCTCCTAGAAATACTGCTAATACGTTATAAAGCATTATTTTACCTTTACTTTTACTAAATCTTCCAGAATTTCCCAAGAATCTGCAACATATTTGGAACACCTTTCCTTACGAGCAGCTCCTTCAAGTCCGCCACGCAATACTTTACAACAAGTAACTTTATTACGTTCTTTAAATCTTTCTACAAATTCTTTTGCTTTCTCTTTTGCACACATATCGTTATTAAATTTATTATCTCGACCAAAATTGTATCCAATAACCATCTGACTTGCAGCAACTGAACCACAAACACATCCAGACATCATACCGGCACAAAATGGTGTTGCACAAGATAATAAATCCGAAGAGCACAAACCTTCATCAACAGCAGTTTGTATTATACTCTCAGAGCATGAATATCCGTTTTTAAAATAATTTACCGCTTTTTCTTTCATTTTGTATCCTCAAAATACTATCTTATTTGTACAGGCATAATCAAGCATACAAAATCTTCTTCGCAATTTGGTCTAAACATTGTTGCTGAAAGACTTGTATTCAAACCAATCTTGACTTCCTCACAATCTATATTTTTCAATGCTTCAAGGACATATTTGTAATTGAAAGCTATTGCAAGTTCTTCACCAGAGTATTCAATATCTAAGTTTTCTTCAGATTTACCTGAATCGGGAGTGTCAGCAGATAGTTTCAAATTATTATTACTGAATTCAAGTTTAACAATACTTGTCTTTTCATTAACCATTATTGATACACGTTCTAGTGCAGATGTTAATTGTGAAACATTAACAATTGCTTCTTTAGGACTTTCTTGAGGTATTAGCTGATTATATTTTGGGAATTGACCTTCAAGAAGTCTTGAAATTGTAGTTGTTTTTTCACTTTTTAAAATTATTTTTGATCTTTCTGTATATATTTTAACTGTTTCTTCATCTATGAAGCTGCTCATTTTTATAAATTCATTCAATGTCTTTGAAGGAATTATTAATTGATTTGCTTTATCATCTTTATTATCAATAGTTTCACGTACTCTTGCAAGTCTGTTTCCATCAGTAGATGCTATTTCTAAAACATTACCTGATATATCACAGACAATACCTGATAATAGATTACTTGTTTCATAACTAGCAGCAGCAAAACCTGCTTGTTTAACCGCTTTTACAAAAGGTCTTATTGATATTTCAAAACCATTTTCTTCACTCACTTCTATATATGTATACTCAGGAGGAAATTCTGAAGCTGAAATACCGATAATATCAAACTTTGAATTTTGACAAGTTATATGCACAGAAGTTTCTTCATTATTCATTTCAAAAGTAATCAATTTGTCACCAAGTTTAGAAACTATCTCGTTGAGTGTTTTTGAAGGTAATGTTATTTTTCCTTCTTCTTCTACTTGAGCATCTACATTTGCAATAACTGTGAAATCTAAATCTGTTGCAACGAGCTTAATTGTTGATTTATCAATAGTTTCAATCAATATATTTAGCAATACAGGTTGTAGTGCTTTCATTGATGTTGCTCTTTCAACTATTTTTATACCATTATACAAATCTTCTTTTTTTATTATAAATTTCATAATTTATACTCCCTACATAAATAAATTCTTTTAATAGGATTATAGTATAAATAAAACACCAAGAAAAACATGATAAAAAAAATCAATACAAAAATTAACTAACTGTCGGATTTTCTACAAGCTTT
>CASECH010000160.1 GCA_949286405.1 uncultured bacterium | reverse complement strand
CTTTCAGTAACTACCGAGTAGCCCTTGCAAGGAAATGGACCATATGTGCCTTCTATTGAAGAGTATTGAGATGCAAAAGCTGTATTTGTTGTCCCGATATCTTGGCTTACTCTGAAGTATTTATTTAAGAATTTCCCTGCACTATTTTCTATATCTGCGTCAGATGGTGTTGCACTACTTACAGCTAGATATGAATGAGGTATATCTTTTACAAATTCTTTGACCATGAATATGGACATCACTTGTGTAAATTCTGCATAAGCTTTTTCTATTCCAACAGTGAATGCTCTTCTTTGATGGTTCGTTTGTAATGTTGGAACTGTAATTGCGGCAATAACGCCAACTATTGACATTGCCAATAACATTTCAGCTAAAGTAAATCCTAATAATTTTTTACTATGCATAACCACTCCATATTATATTATAACTTTACTTGCACTGATTGTCAATTATAATATAAATTTTTTATGCGTATAGCTTATACTTCAATGAATAATCTTTGTCCTACAATATTTTGTTTCCCGTTGTAATATCCTGCAAAATAACCGCCACGAACAGGATTGTTTTTTGCATAGTTATTTAAATTATTTCCATTATAGTTTACAAAAGGATTATTACTGTATGGATTAGAAGATGTACTTCTTACCGGTACTGTTACCTGAGTGTTTGCTGGTGCAAATACTTGTGATAATAAACTTACTAAACTCGCCATGCTACTTTAACCTCACTTCTTGTGATTTGTTTAATGATTTAATATTTTTTGTCATTATTATAGCATATTTATTTTAAAATTCTTAAATATTCTTAATAAAATCATTCTTTTTATGTAGTATAATATTTTTTGTTATGAGTAGGAAATTAATGAAGAAAGTTTTAATTGTAGGCAGATCTGCTAAGGAATATTCTTTAGCTAAGAGATTTTTGGCTTCTGATCGTGTTTCGGAGGTATTTGTTGCACCAGGTAATTCTCTTATGCAGGAGTTTTGTAAATGTATTGATATAAGAGAAGATAATGTATCAGATTTATTGAAATTTGTTATTGATAATAAGATTGATATGACTGTGGCATCTTCAGATAGAGCAATTAAGGCTGATATAGCAGCTATATTTCAGGCAAATTCTCAATTAATATTTGCTCCGACTTTGGCTAGTGCTTCTTTTGCTCTAAGCAAGTCATACAGTAAAAAATTTTTATATAAGTTAAGAATTCCAACACCTCGATTTGGAGTTTTTGAAAAAGAGGCTGTTGCTGTTGATTATTTAAAAACATCTGCTATGCCTGTTGTTATAAGAATGGATGAAGATTTAGATGGTAGAGACAGGCTTTTATGTTCAACTTTTTTATTAGCTAAAACTTTTGTTTCTGATTTGTATTCTAAGGGAGAGGCTAGAGTTCTTATTGAAGATTATGTGTATGGACATGAGTTTACTTTTTATATATTAACTGATGGTTATAGTGCTTTGCCTTTGGGGACTGTTGCAAACTACAAGTTTATGGAAGATGGTGATGGAGGGCTTTTAACCTCAGGGGTAGGAGCATTTGTCCCAGATTATAAGATTTCTTCTGATATTGAAAATTATATCCTTAAGAATATTGCTGCTGATGTTTTAGATGATTTAGAAAAAAAAGGCACTCCTTATGTAGGCATTTTAGGGTTTGATTGCGTGCAAAAGGCTGATGGAAGTATTGTGGTTTTGGATTTTAGAACATTTTTGTCTGATCATGATTGTAAAGCTGTAATAAATTTGGTTCAGGATGATATTTATACTTTGTTTGAAGCTTGTATAATGGGTGCTTTAGGTGATGATTTTGAGAGTGTAACTTTTTCTGATTCTGCCTCAGTATCTTGTGTAGTATATTCAAGAAAGTCTGGAGAAGTTGCTTCAGGTATTGAATTGTTGGATGAAGATGATATATCTCACTTTGACATGAAGAAAAATGAGTATTTAGAGTATATTGTACCTTCAGGAAAAGCATTTGTAGTTACTAAAACATCAAATACTCTCTCGCGTGCAAGGACTAACATGTACGATGATATTGAGCTTATTAAATTTGACGGTAAAAAGTACCGTTCAGATATTTGTCCGATTGTCAAGTAATGTTAGCAGTTGATATTTTTATTTAGATCATTATAAATAAAAATATGATAAAACGTAAAAATTATTATGAAATTTTAGGAGTTACACCAGATAGTGATGAAGCAGAAATAAAAGCTTCTTATCGTCGTTTGGCAAGAAAATACCATCCTGATATAAATCCTGAAAAAGAAGAATTATTTAAAAATATAACAGAAGCTTATGAAATATTATCTAATAAAACGAAAAGATCTCAATATGATACCTTAAATGGCTTTTTTAAATCTGAAAAAACGAATACTTCTTCAAAAAAGGCTGAGCAAGAATATAGATTTAGTTCCTCAGAACCAGTAAATGATAGTAAAAGTGACAAAAGTGAAAAATCTAAAACTAAGTTCAGTTATTTTTGGTCTGATTTTGGAAGGTCATCTAATTCTTTTGAAAAAAAGAAAGAAAAATTATCTCCGGTAAACGGCGATGATATTTTTTCTGATATTTCAATATCTTTGAAAGATGTTTCTCAAGGTGCAAAAAGAACTATTAATATAATGCATACAATTCAATGTCCGCTTTGCAAAGGCAGAAAATTTATTAATGGAGCAAAATGTAGTGTTTGTAATGGGAAAGGGGATGTTTCTGAACATAAAAAAATTACTGTAAAGATTCCTAAGAATGTAAAAAATGGTGCAAAATTAAGGATCGCTGGAGAGGGAAATCCTGGTAAAAATGGCGGAAAAAATGGTGATTTATTTTTAAAAATAAAAATAGAAGGTTCTTCTAAAATAAAATACGATGGATTAAATATTTGTTATAACTTACCTATCGCTCCATTTGAAGCTGTTTTGGGTGGTGAAATTTTAATTCCGACTTTTGAAGGTAATGTGAAATTAAAACTCCCTAAGCAAACTAGTTCCGGTCAAAAATTTAGATTATCAGGGCAGGGTCTTGTTGATGGTAATAAAGTAGGTGATATGATTATTACTGTGCATATTGAAATTCCTTGTTCTTTGTCAGATGATGAAATTAGGCTTTATGAAAAGCTGAAAAAATTGTCGCTACAAAATATTAGAGAGAATTTGCTTAATGGATAACCTAATTAAAATAAAAGAAATATTTGATTCTATACAAGGAGAAGGTCCTTATGTCGGTTATAGACAGTTATTTATAAGATTTTGTAATTGTAATTTAAAATGCAATTATTGTGATACTGAATTTTCTTCAATTTCTGATTTTGTTGAGTATTCGCCATTAGAACTTGTAGAAAAGGTAAAATCTTTCGATTTAGATAAAATTCATTCTATTTCATTAACTGGTGGAGAACCTCTTTTGTCTGTCGAATTTTTGAAGGAGTTTTTACCTTTAGTTGATAAAAAAATTTATTTGGAAACTAATGCTACTTTAGCGGACAAATTTGATGAAATTTGCCGATATATTGATATTGTATCTGCTGATATAAAGCTAGAAAGTGCAACCGGGATTAAAAATTCTTTAAAGTTTCATGATTTGTTTTTTGAAAAATGTAAAGGTATTGAAACTTTTGCAAAAATTGTATTTAATTCATCGATTACTGGTGAAGAAATAAAAAATAGTGCTTTGCTTGCAAAAAAATACGGTATTGAATTAGTCCTTCAACCTGAAATGATTGATAACAAGATGTCCGTAACTTCTGATTTTTGTGAAAAAATTCTTGATAAATTTTTGACTTATTATGGTAAAGTTCGTCTTATACCTCAAGTTCATAAATTTATTGATGTTAGGTAGCTCTTTTGTTTGCAATTGTGTGCTTTTTCTTCTATAATATTCTCAAAGAGAGGATATAAGTATGGCTGTAAAAAGAGTTTTACAATACGGAGAAAAAACTTTAAGAGAACCTTCAAAGGAAGTTAATAAAGTATCTAAAAAAATTGTTGATTTGGTGCATGATCTTTTAGAGACAATGTATGCAAAAAATGGTGTCGGTTTAGCTGCTCCTCAAATTGGGGTAAATTACCGAGTATTTGTAATTGATGTTTCAACAGATAAAGAACCATTGAATCCACTTGTGTTTATTAATCCAAAAATTATAAAAAAATCAGGAGCTATAATTGCACAAGAGGGTTGTATCAGTTTCCCTGAAGCTTATACTGATGTTAAAAGATATAAAAATGTTATGGTAAAAGCTCTTGATGTGCATGGAAAACCTTTTATTTTGGAGGCTAAGGATGGCTCTTTACTTGCTAGAGCAATTCAGCATGAAAATGATCACTTGGATGGAATTCTTTTTATAGATCATTGTGTGAATAGATTTGAGACAAATGATATTTTAGCTAAACATAAATTGCCTCCGATAGAAGAGGATATGTTGCTTGTTGAAAAAGATTTAGATGAGGAGTTAGGTAAGAATGATTAATATCGTATTTTTTGGAACTCCTGCTATTGCTTTGAAGTCGTTGGAGCATTTATATAATTCTCCTCAAATAAATGTATTAGCGGTTGTTACTCAGCCTGATAAGCCGGCTGGTAGAGGACATAAAATATCTATGTCTCCGCTTAAAAAGTTTGCGTTAGAAAATAATTTACCTGTTTTTCAACCTAAATCAATTAGAAAAGATTTCGAGGTTCAGGAAGAATTAAAAAAATTGTCTCCTGACTTTTTTGTGACCTTTGCATTTGGTCAAATTTTATCTCAAGAAGTACTTGATATTCCAAAGTATTCAACGATTAATTTACATGCATCTCTTTTGCCTAAATACAGAGGTGCAAATCCTATACAAAGAGCTATTATCAATGGGGATAAAGAAACCGGAATTTGTACTATGATTACTGAACTAGGTCTTGACTGTGGTGATGTGTGTATGAAGGAAATTATTCAAATTCCTGATACAATGACTTGTGTTGATCTATTTGAGGAAATTAGTGATAAGTCTCCTGAGTTAATAGAAAAAACCTTAATTGGACTTGTAAATTCTTCTATTACTCCAGTTCCACAATGTGAAGATGGGGTGTGCATGGCTAATAAATTGACCAAAGAAGAAACTTTAATTGATTGGAATAAAGATGCTAGGGATGTTCATAATTTAGTTAGGGGAATATATAAGTTCCCGAGTGCTTACTTTATGTATAATGGGAAAATAATTAAAGTTATGGAAACTAAAGTTTCTGATAATTCCGGTAAAGCAGGAGAATTTATTTGTGTTAATAAAGATGGTGTAGAAGTCGCATGTGGAACCGGTGCTTTGGTGCTTGTAAAAGTTAAGCCTGAAGGTAAAGCGGAGATGAATGCTCGTGACTGGTATAATGGTTTAAAGAAGTAGGTGTTCTTATGATATCTAAAGGTATTAGAGGTGCAATTACAGTTGAAAATAATTCTGAATTAGCCATAAAGAATGCAACTATTGAACTGATAACGGAATTATTTAATCAAAATAACATTACCAAAGAACAAATTTCACATGTTATTTTTACATTGACAAATGATTTAAATGCTGCATTTCCTGCAAAGTTTGCTCGCATTGATTTGGGCTGGTCAAATGTTGCTATGATGTGTTTCCATGAGCTTGATGTTCCAGATAGCTTAAAAATGTGTTTAAGAGTTCTCATTGTCGTCAATTGCGATGATGATTTTTCTCCTAAATTTGCTTATTTAAAAGGTGCAAAAGTTTTAAGAAATTAATTTATTTAAGTTTTTTCAGTTCTGTAATTACTGGATCAAGCAATCTTCTGCCTATGCCTGATGCATGAAAATTTACAGAGTATAGGGTTTTATTGCCATATTTAATCATTTTTTCTACAACACCACGTCCATATTTTGGATGTGTGACTTCTTCACCTGCTTCAAATATTGGTATATCTTCGCTGTCATCGTTTTCAGCAGAATATACCGGAACAAAAGGAACTTGTTCTTGTTCTTTTATAAAATCCGGTTCAGGTAATGAATTTGAATTTTGTTGAATATTTTCTGTCTGTGTTTCAAATTGTTCTGAAGCATTATCAACAGCTTGTAATATGTCTTCAGTTGAAATATTTTCATCAAAGTCTTCTTGTTCATTTATTTGATCAATAAAATTAAGATCATCTTCTGTTAATTCATCACTGTTTAACTCT
>CASECH010000159.1 GCA_949286405.1 uncultured bacterium | reverse complement strand
GCTGAGCCAAGTCCAAAGACCAGTGGAGGAGGTTCAGAAATTCCAAGTTTTTTGAACGCTGCTTTGGA
This sequence comes from uncultured bacterium, assembly GCA_949286405.1. Classification (GTDB taxonomy): domain Bacteria; phylum Cyanobacteriota; class Vampirovibrionia; order Gastranaerophilales; family Gastranaerophilaceae; genus CALURL01. The sequence continues at coordinate 2,734 of CASECH010000159.1, read as the reverse complement.
TGTATTTTGGGGCTTTTTTATTTCATTATTTGAATTATTAGTTTTTGTTGTTGTTTGAGATGCTCTAAAGTTTACTGGAGTTATCGGCATACTAAAATTCCCTTACATTACACACTTGTTAATATAAAGTGTAAAAGAAAATAAAAATTGCCTGTTTTGTATTATAATTTTACATATGACAATAAAACGAAAATTGGAATTACTTGCACCTGCAAGGGATAAAGAAACCGCAATAGTAGCGATAGAAAGTGGTGCTGATGCAATATATATTGGAGCATCAAAGTTTGGTGCTCGTCAAGCTGTTGGAAATTCTATTGAGGATATCAAAGAAGTAGTTGATTATGCTCACAAATTTAATGTAAAAGTGCATGTCGCAATAAACACTATTTTGAATGATGAAGAACTTATTCAGGCAAAAGAATTAATCAACAAACTTTATGATATTGGAGTAGATGCAATTATTGTACAGGATATGGGGATTATTGAACTTGCTGTAAGAAATGAATTACCGCCTATTCCAATTCATGCAAGTACTCAATGTGATACAAGAACTCTTGAGAAAGCTGAGTTTTTTCAAAATCTTGGAGTGTCGAGAATAATTCTTGCAAGAGAGCTTTCTCTTGATGATATAGAAGAAATTTGTTCTGTTGTATCTTCAAAAGAAGATAAAGAGAATGCTCTTGAAGTTGAAACTTTTATCCATGGAGCATTGTGTGTCTCATACAGTGGGCAATGTTATATGAGTCAATACATTGGCGGCCGTTCCGCAAATAGAGGTGAATGTGCACAAGCATGTCGAAAAAAATATTCTCTTATAACAGGTGAAGGAAAAATTATTGCTAAAGACAAACATTTATTGAGCTTAAAAGATTTTAACGCATCAAAACATATTGAAAGGCTTGTGAAAGCAGGTGTTAAATCGTTCAAAATAGAAGGTCGTTTGAAAGATGCTAACTACGTAAGGAATGTTGTTGCGTATTATAGAAAAATTCTTGACAATTTAGGAAGAAAAGCGTCATCCGGTCAAATTTTTATGGATTTTGAGCCAGATGTAAATAAGAGTTTTAATCGAGGTTTTACGGAATATTTTCTTAAAAAACGCGAAAAATGCTTTAATTTTGATACCCCAAAAGCTATTGGAGAAAGACTTGGGATTGTTAGTAAAACTGGAAAAGATTTTTTTGAGATTAAAACTAAATTGCAATTAAACAACCAAGATGGATTATGTTTTATGAACGGTGGTCATCTTGAAGGGTGTTTGATAAACCGTGTTGACAAAGTCGGTGCACTGTATCGTGTTTTTCCAAATAGAATGAGTGGGATTAGACAAGGTACTGAAATTTATCGAAACAATGATGTGCAGTTTGAAAAACTGCTATCGTCTTCAAAGATCAAACGTCGTATCGGTGTTGAAGTGAACTATCGTGATGGCGTGATTACTGCAATCGATGACAACAAAAATATGGCAAAAGTTGAGATAACATCACAAGAAGCCCCAAAAAATCCGGAAAAGATGAAAGAAACTTTTATCAAACAAATTGAAAAAATGGGTGATAGTTATTTTTATGCTCGTAAAGTTAGAGTTCTATCAGATTTGCCGTTTTTGCCTATATCTGTAATAAATGAACTTAGACGAGAGCTTTTAGATAAACTTATGCAGGAACGTATTTCAAATTATAAGCGTGAATACCAAAAGCCGTTGGAGCATACTCTTTTCCCTAAAGAAAAACTGGATTACCATGCAAATATTCACAACCAGACAGCTAAAGAATTTTATGAAAAATGCGGTTGTGAAGTATGTGAGATGTCGCTTGAGAGTGGAAAATGTAAATCAAAATCTTTAGAGCTTATGAGGACAAAACACTGCTTGAAATATGCATTTGATATGTGTGGTTCAAAAGAAAATCTGTTTTTGGTAGATGAGAAAGGTAAAAAATATCCGCTAGAATTTGATTGTAAAAATTGTGAGATGATTATCCACAATTAGTGAGAATGTGTAGGGACTTTGAGAAAATCTTTGCAGAGTTCCATAAATCTTTCAGGTTCTTCAAGATATAAATCCTCAGCGTGTTTGCCATCTTTGAACAGTTCAAATTTTTTTTCACATATTGCTTTATCATACAAACTTTTTGTATGCCAATAGTAAACGGTGGGATCCTTTTCGCCAGCAATGAATAGTGTCGGAATATTAATTTTTTCTACGATATCAATAGGTTTAATTTTTCCTCTGATAATACATGATGGACGTATCGAAAACCAACGTTTTAATTCTATTTTTTTCAGTGTCGGAATCCAAGCTTCTTTTTTCCACATGTGGTTCTCAATTTTTTCAAAACTGTGGTAGGAAGAAACAGAAATAATTTTGTCGACGTTATTTTCAAGTGCTTGGTGTATAAGTACAAGCCCGCCACCTAGAGAAAACCCGATTAAATAAATTTTCTCATATTGCCCTTTAGCATAATTAACAACTGTTCTTAAATCTTCAACCTCTTTTGCTGTAAAAGTATAAAAACCGCTGCTGCGTCCATGACCTCTGCAATCCATAGAAATTACGTCAAAATCATTTTCAAACTCTTTGACCATTAGTCGAAAAGCTTTGCTGTCTTTTGTCATAAACCAACCATGCACAAGTACTATTACTTCTTTATGCCCTGTTTTGTGGTGATTAATTGCAATTTTTATATTGTCACACGTATTTAAGAAAATCTCTTTCATAGCAATATTATACATTATT
>CASECH010000158.1 GCA_949286405.1 uncultured bacterium | reverse complement strand
ATGGGAGGCCACATAGTTCAAGGACATGTTGACGGTATTGCAAAATACTTAGGAGATATGACTTTTGAAGTTCCTAAAGAACTTGATAAATACATCGTATACAAAGGTTCTATTACCGTAAATGGGGTAAGTCTTACTGTTGCAAAAAATGAAAATCAAACTTTCAGTGTTGCAATAATCCCGCATACGCTTGAAAATACAAACCTTAAGAATTTAAATTTTGGAGATTTCGTGAACATTGAAACCGATATTTTAGGACGATATGTTGAAAAATTTTTATTAACAAAAAATAATGTAAGTAATATTAACGAAAACTTTTTGAAAGAGAATGGATTTATATAAAATGGAAAATTTTAAATTTGATAACATAGAAGAAGCAATAGAAGATTTTAAAAACGGAAAAATGATAATCGTTGCTGACGATGAAGACCGTGAAAATGAAGGAGATTTGATTTGTTCAGGTCAAATGGTTACTCCTGAAATTATTAAGTTTATGGCAGAAAATGCTAAAGGACTCATATGTTTGGCAATTTCTGAAGAAATAGCTGAAAAAATGGAATTACCTCAAATGGTAGAACAAAATTCTGAGAGCATGAAAACTGCTTTTACAGTAAGTATTGATGCTGCTGAAAAATATGGTGTAACGACAGGAATTTCTGCGTATGACCGTGCAAAAACTATTGAAGTTTGTATTGCACCCGATGCAAGGCCATCTGATTTACGTCGTCCAGGGCATTTATTCCCTTGTGTCGCGAGAAAAGGTGGAGTACTCACACGCACAGGACACACTGAAGCTGTGGTTGATTTAGCAAGATTATGCGGACACATACCTGCCGGTCCTATGTGCGAAATTATGGCAGAAGACGGGCATATGGCTAAGCGTGACCAACTTTATAAATTTGCACAAAAACATGGAATAAAATTTATCTCTGTAGCTGATTTAATCGCATACAGATTAAAATCAGAAAAAATTGTCACTCGTGAAGCTGAAGCAAACTTGCCGACACAATTTGGCGAGTTTAAAATATACGGATATGTAAACCAAATAACAGGTCAAGAATCTGTAGCCCTTGTAAAAGATGACGGTTCCGATAAAATTCCGCTTGTAAGAGTACACAGTGAATGCCTGACAGGAGATATTTTCCATAGTCTTAAATGTGACTGTAACTACCAATTGCATAGTGCTTTAGAAATGATTAATGAATATGGTAAAGGTGCACTTGTTTATATGAAAGGTCATGAAGGCAGAGGAATTGGTATAATAAACAAAATAAAAGCATACCACCTTCAAGAATGCGGACAAGATACAGTAGAAGCTAATTTATCACTAGGCTTTAAAGCAGACTTAAGAGATTATGGAATGGGAGCACAAATTATTAGAGATTTAGGATTTAATAACTTTAACTTGATTACTAATAATCCAAAAAAAATCATCGGTTTGAACGGTTACGGACTAACTGTTCATGATATCGTTAAAATAGAGCCGGAAATTAATAAGTATAATAAGCGATATATGGATACCAAAAGAGAAAAAATGCACCATATGATATAATTTGTCAGCTCATGCAAAAATAATAGGAATTAAGATTATGACAGAAAACAATTTTGAAGCTAGATTACTTACCTCAGATGATTACAAAGGATTTGCATCTGTATATGAAGATTTTCGTTCAAGAGCAGTATCTGAATATAAATTTGAACTTGATCCTCTTGGGTATGATGATTTTGTAGAGTCTGTAGAAAAAAAACTTATTGAATGTCTTGTCTTGTATGAAGATTCAATTCCTTCTGCCTTTTTGGTATATACAACAGCAATTTCTGAAGCAATAGAACTAAATATCATTCACTGTTTTGATATGGAAAATATTGTAGAAAGAAGCAGTTATTTAATAAAAAAATTTCTTGAGCTTACAAAAACAGAACGAACTGAGAAAATAGTTTGCTACCCTATGTTAGGTTCTCAAAAATCCTTGATAGGTGAAATTGCACGATATGGTTTTAAATTTGTGGGCATAGCGGTTCTACGTTTTATGATGGAAGGAACTAATTCCAGAGAAATTCTTAACCTTACTCATCTTGAAGAACTTGAGCCATGCTATACAATAGATTCTTGGTCAGAAAAATATTTTGACAGTGCTGTAGAAATAGTTCAAGAATCTTTTGACACAAGTGCAGATGCTTTATTTGACCCAAGATTTAAGTCATTAGAAGGGACAAATGATATAATTACAAAGATTGTAAAAGATATCTATGCAGAATTTTTACCGGAAGCTACATCAGTACTTCTTTGTAATAATATTCCTGTCGGATTTTGTTTCATGAATTTAACAGGTGGTACAATTGCCAATATCCCAATTGTTGCAATAAAAAAAGAACATCAAGGCAAGGGCTTATCAAAACATATGTTGAAAAATTCGGTGGGAAAATTAATATCATATGTAGACAGCGGAGAAAAACATATCACGGAAGTTAATACGACTACTGAAACAAATAATTTCCAAGCTTTGAAAATGTATCGCCATCTTGGATTTAAGGAAGATTACAATTACCCTCAATCATATCTTCCGATAAAAAAATAACATTACTTTGTAAATCTGGTATAGACTTATTTTGAAAAATCAGTATAATTACATGACATGGCTGATTTAAATTT
>CASECH010000157.1 GCA_949286405.1 uncultured bacterium | reverse complement strand
CAGTTTTTTCTTAAAAATTCTTCGACAAAGGCATCAATATCGCCATCCATAACAGCATCAACATTTCCTACTTCATAATTTGTTCGATGATCTTTTACCATTTTATAAGGATGAAATACATAAGATCGAATTTGGGAACCGAAGTTGATATCTACATTCTCACCTTTTAATTCTGCGAGTTTCTTTTCATGCTCAGCCTGTCTTATTGCAAGCAGTTTTGAAGCAAGAATTTGCATAGCATTTTCTTTGTTTTGCAGTTGAGAACGTTCTTGCTGACACTTAACCACAATACCTGTAGGTTTGTGTAAGATTCTTACAGCAGTCTCAACCTTATTAACATTCTGTCCACCAGCACCTCCTGAACGCATTGTATCTATCTCAAGTTCTTCCGGAGGTATCACTATTGTTTTTTCAAAATCTTCTATTATTGGAGATACTTCTACAGATGCAAAACTTGTCTGACGTTTACCGTTCGCATTAAATGGTGATATCCTGACAAGTCTATGTACTCCTTTTTCAGCTTTTGCATAACCAAAAGCATACTTACCAGAAATCTTAATAGTCGCTGATTTTATACCAGCTTCCTCTCCATCCAATTTGTCAAGCAAATCAACTTTCCACTCTCTCGATTCAGCCCAACGCATATACATTCTCAATAGCAAAGAAGCCCAATCCTGAGCATCGGTACCACCAGCACCTGCATTAATCGTTAAAATTGCATCAGCCTCATCATACTCTCCACTCAACATCTGCTTTATTTCAAATTTATCTAAAGATTTTTCTAATTCACAAAGTTTTATAGAACTTTCTCTCACTAAATCATCATCATCGATTTCAATTGCAACTTGAGCATCATCAAGTATCGACTGACAATTTGATAAAAACTCTAAACTTTCTTTAACTTCCTTAATCTGCACACCTAACTTTGAAACTTTATCTTTATCTGACCAAATATCAGGAGCTTGCATTTTTATCTCCAAATCTTTTAATTCAGAAGTTAGATTCTCAGAGTCAAAGACACTCCTTTATTTTTTCAAAACGATTTTTTAAACTGTTTAACAACTGTTTTAATTCAATAGCCATAGTTGAATAATACAACAAAAATATCTTTAATCAAACAGAGGTTGTCAGAACTACAAAAAGTGTTATAATTAAAACATTATAAAATAATGAGGAGCTTATTTTGAGCGGAATTTTAGAAACAATAAAAAAAATATACACAGATAAAAATGCAACTTCTAAACATTTGATTTTATTTGGGATGTGCCTGATATATATGTTTTTGTCGACAATATTTGACATAAAATTTAAAAACTTTTATACATCTAAACAAAATCCAATAGACTTTATGTTTAGCTTATTCCTTTCATTGTATAGCATTCAGTTCATAACTAATTCTTTTAAACCAAATGCTGATTTTATCCCACCAATTAGCAAAATTGATTGGAAAAAATTAATTCCGATGATTATCATAAATACAGTATGGACAATATATTTAGCAACGTTTTTTATAATTGGAATTATATTATACTTTTCTTTACCAAATTCCATTTATTTTCTGTATGTAGGATTAGTTAGTATAGCTCTATTAGCACCATTTTTCTATTTTTTATATATCGCTTTAGCTGATAATATTTCAACAAAAAAATTACTAAACATAATGTTAATATTCAAATTTGTCAAAGCTGCTTTTATTCCATATTGGAAACAAATACTAAAAACTATTTTTGTTTCACTTATAATACTTGTATTATATTTTGCAATTTACATAACAGGAACTTTTTTTAATTTAGATAGCATATCCCCTATTAACAAAGATTATGCTCTATACGATGTATTTATGTTTCCTGTAATTTTTTATTGCATTATAATTATATGGTCATTTGTATTCCCATACACAGTACTTAAAATATACACAGAGAAAATAAAACCGATTTTCTACGATGAAAATTCTCAAGAAAGGCTCAGCAAATGAATTCATACTTCAAAGAAGGATTAAAAAATTTATACAAAGGAAAAGATATATTAGATAAACAAATATCATTATTTTCGCTATTGGGTATATTTTCAATAGCTATAACATACATTACACTTGAACATGCCTATGAAATTTATTTATCTAACACAAAAATCTGTATAATACTCGGTCTATATATTCTTTGGAGCAACTACTTTTTTTGCTATGAAACAAAATTTTTAAATAATGTATTAAATTCAAGAGATACAATTCTACCTGAAATAAATTTTGAACCTTTAAGTATCTTAAAAGACTGCACTCCTCTGGTAATTATAATAATTAACACAACATTAATTTTATTTGTATTACTTAATCCGGAAAAAAGTTTTTATTATTCTACCATAAGTGATATCGCAATAGCATTTTTTATAACTATATTCCAAATAGGATACGCAAAAAAATTATCAAACAAAGACATAATTAATCCATTCAAAAAAATAAAATGTATTGACTTTGTAAAATATTTCTTCAAACGTATTTTGGTATTCATTGCAACTGCTCTAATGAGCTATGGAATAGTATTTTTAGGAATGGTAATATTAGCGATTATTATAATACTTACAGGTTTCATAAACACCCAAGCACTTACTGATATAATATTTTCAGCACAATCTTCTCAAATGGCACTTTTTAAACTGTCTACATATTCAATAAATATTCTATATTGCTACTTCAGCACAATAGCTATCCTTGCTTGGGATTATGATTTCGCTAAAAAATATATAGAGACAGACGAATAACAGGAGACAAAAATGAATGTATTAAAATTCATCCCAAATAGTTTAAAAAAAATATACACAGGTAAATATACAATACTTAACCATATCACACTATTTTCAATCTGTGGGATATATTCGGTTATCACTACTATGCTGGACGGGATGGAAAAAGCAAAATTTATGCCTGATATCAGCTTACTCGTTATCAGTATAATCATATTAATTCTAACAGCTATATATCTTACCGGTTACACATACACTTTTATAAACAAATACTATGATGAAAGTGCAATCGGTCTGCCTGATACTGACCAAGAACCAATAATAGCTTTTTGGAAAAGTATTCCTCTTGGTCTTTGTTGGTTAATGTATTGCTTAATTTTTTCAGCATTATGTATTACAATATTCTTCAAAATATTAATAGTAGGAATAATATTAATAACACTTATATCTTCTATCCTTATGTCATTGATATTTGTAGCATTCTGTAAAAATTATGAAGCAAAAGGATTATTCAACATTCTGAAACCTTTCAAATGGGTAAATAAATCTTTTAAAGAAATTTTTCAATTTGTGGCAGTTTTCGTTATACTTTTAGTTATTATAATTGCAATACTAATTGGCTCAGGTCTTCTTCTAAAAATGTGCAACATTAATCCTGATTGTGCTGTATGCTCATATATATATGCAATAATATGCGGCTATATCGGATTTATTTTACAATTAATTTGGGATTACGGATTTATTCAAATATATAAAAAGTCAAATAATTTATAAATACTATAAAAAAACTCCTAATAAGGAGTTTTTTTATTCAACAATTTGAATTCTTCCGTCATCTTTTATATCAATTGGTTCCGGATGTTTTTTTATGTAATCTTCAATACATTTACTAACATCAAAATTATATTTTACTTCCGCATCCTTTATTTTGTTCAATGGAGCAAAACCATCTTGCCCTGCTGCATAATAATCAGTAATAGCAACTCTATAAAACTTTGAAATATCAGGATTATTAATATCAATAGGAGTTACATTTCCAGCTTTATCAATATATGCAAGACTTTTTAATTCACCATCTTTTGAAACCGTATATTTTAATCCTGATACATGAATAAATCCCGGTTTATTATTTGTATTAGTCATAGATTTAGCTGCGATTTTCAAAGCATCCACAATATCTTTTTGATTATATTTAACTATCACCATTTTATTTTTGAACGGAGATAAATCTTCTATTGAACGAGTATCAATATTTCCTGCTTCAAAGTAACCTCTTATTGTTGCAGCACCAAACATAGCAATATCAGTACCCAATTCTTCACGCATACAATCAGTCAAAAAGTTTGCATGACCGCTTGGATCAATCAAATCATTTATTAATGGAGGTGGTGCAGAATTAATCTTACCTATTACCTGTGGCTTTCCTAAAATTTGTTCAAAGACATAACGTATAGGAGCATTACGTTTAAATTTACGAGTATTAGCCACATTATTTTGAATTTTTGTCAAAATCCCTTTCGCATTAAATTCAAGATTTAAAATTCCGAAATTCTTTCCATCTCGACCTGCTTGAGTAATTACAACAGGCTCTCCTGATTTTGATTTAAATAAATTTACACCATCTTTAACATCAGTTATCAAATTATGGGAATGTCCACCTAAAATAACATCAATTCCATCTGTTTCTTGTGCAATTCTTTGATCATAACCAAAACCTACATGAGAAAGTAATATTATTTTATCAATACCTTGGGCCTTTAATTTATCAACTTCATTTTGAATATCAACGATTGTTTTATCAATACTATCCACATTCAACTGATCAAATATTTTTCCATACTTTAGACGCATTAACAAATCAACCGGTGTCGCACCTATAATGCCGTATTTATGTCCATTTACCTCTTGAACATATGATTTTTCAACTTTTTTACTGAGTGGATTATCAGGTTTTATATTGACATTACAAGCAAGCAATTTAAAACCTATTGTCGGAATAATTTCAGCAACATGTTTCGGCATATCATACTCATGATTTCCCATAGCAGATGCCATTATACCCATCGCCTTTTGAGCTTTAACAGCAACTTGATTTGCTTTTAAAATTTCACCTATCATAATATCACCAGATGAAAGTTTTAATTTATCAGTCTTTTCAGAAGGAACAAAAGCATCAAAAACATTTGATGCAGTCATAGCTCTTTCCATATTAATCGACTTCCCGTGAAAATCATTTATATAAAAAATGCTGGTTCTGACAACATTATCAATACTCTTCTCAGAAGCATCACTCTGACCATTTTTGTTTGTAGAATTCTGGTGCAATCTTTTTAAAATTGCCTGATTAATTAAATTTGATTGTACTGAATTCAATGGCTTAATCATATTCAATAATTTTCCATGAATACAAAAAGCCTGAATATATTTTTTTGCGAAAAATATTATAAAGCGTTACAAAAGTTTATCAATTAAAAATCATTGACTGCACATCCCAATATTTACACAATTCTTTTTTTAACTCCTCAGCCTCACCAGATACTTCCAACAATACAATCCCTCTATTAAGACATACACATCCTACAGAAGGGTGCAGACCTATACGTGTTTTTATCTCACAGCCAAATTTTGTTAAAATTTTTTGAAATTTAATAGCTGTTTCTTCTCTATTTTCAATATTTACACCAATAATTGTTGTCGCCATATATATCACTCCTTTATTTAACAACAATTATAAAAAAGAACAGATACAAAAATACCCCTCAACGGGGTATTAAATTTGATGATATGTTATTCGTCATCCATGGCCTGAAGCTGTTTTTTCTTGATATTATGCATCACTGCATCTACAAGTAATTCATAAGACTTCATTTCCTCAATATTTGGAAACTCAGCTTTGAGTTGTTCTCTGACCATCGCTTCCAGCCTTCTTTCGTCAGAACTTGATTTCAATTCATCAACACCGCTAATCATATGAATATAATCTGGAGATGACTTATCCATTGTATTTTTAGAATACATAATCCATCTTAACTTTGCACTTAAATTCTGATTTAAGCGTCTTACCAGTTTCAAATTTTTAAAACGATTTAGCATCTGTCGACTCCTACCATTTATAAATTATCTATAATTTTATTTACCTTCTTTGTACTATTCTAAAGTATCCTAAATAAAATAATTTACTATTTTACAAACTTTATTTACAATTCTTTATAAAAAAGCTAAAAACAGTATTATATCTTACTAAAATCAGCAACATACTCATATTTTCTCTTTAACATAGTTAGAAGAGCAAGTCTGTTTTCCTTAACTTTTTCATCTTTATCCATAACAAGTACATCTGCAAAGAATTTTTCAACAGAAGGATTAATTTCCTCTAAAGATTTCAAATATTCTTCATAATCAAAAGACTCATTAACGGTTAATATTTGTTGATACAAAATTCCTTCTGCAGCATCTTTGAATAAATCTCTATTTACGGATTTTGCAGAATCTTGCTTTAGAATACGGATAACTCTATTAGCACTTTCAAGCACTTGAGCAGAATTAAACTTAGACATAGCATCTACTCTTTTTACGTAGTCATTTAAATCAATTAATGGATTTTTCACTGCTGCACAAGCTTCCAAAACATTTTTAGAATACTTATCAGACAAGAATATAATTAGTCTTTGAATTATAAATTCATTAATTTCATCACCACACTTACCAGACAATCTGTTAACACTTGAACCGGCTATATTTTTAACTTTATCAAGGACTGTATCTCCATCAGTTTTGACAGGCAATAACAGCAAAGTCTCATTAATCAAATTTGGTATATTAATTTTCAAATCATTTGCAAGAATAGTTCTAATAACACCTAAAGCTGCACGTCTTACACCTAATGGATCAGATGAGCCTGTAGGTTTTTTACCTTCTGCAAAAACAGCAGAAATAGTATCTATTTTATCAGCGATACCAACAATTTGACCTTCAATTGATTTTGCAGTCTCACCTTCAGCATTTAACGGGAAATAGTGTTCTTTTATACCATCACAAACTTCTTGAGGTTCATTAGAAACTCTCGCATAATCCGCTCCGATATAACCTTGTAATTCAGTAAACTCAAACACAAGGTTAGTTGTCAAATCAGCCTTTGCAAGCAAAGCAGTTCTTTCAACAGAAGCCTTATTTATACCTAATTCTTTAGAGATCAACTTAGATAATACGACAAGTCTTTGAGCCTTATCATACATAGTTCCCATACCTTTTTGGAAGGTAATACCTTTTAAAGCTTCAACATATTCACATAAAGGCTTTTTAGTATCTTCATTAAAGAAAAATACAGCATCATCCAAACGAGCTTTAACTACTCTAACATTTCCGGCTTTGATATTTTCAAACTCATCACCTATATAGTTTGTCATAGTAATAAATTTATTAATCAATTTGCCATCTTTATGTAGAGCAAAATATCTTTGATGAACTGCCATAACTGTAACTACTAACTCCTCAGGAAGTTTCAAATATTCCTCAGAAAATTCACAAGTTACAGGAACAGGGTACTCAGTAATAAATGTTACCTCATCCAACAAATCATCAGTATAATAAGGTACTGCACCAATTTTGTCAGCTTCTTCTTTTGCTCTGTCTATAATTCTTTGGCGTCTTTCATTCTGATCAACAATTACACAACAGTTACGCATTAATTCAACATAATCATCAGGATCACCGATTACAACATTTTGCTGAGCAAATCTATGACCTCTTGTAAGATTAGAGCTTTCTTTATCAATAATCTTTATCTTAACTTCTTCTCTATCTAAAATAGACACAATCCATCTGATTGGGCGAGAAAACTTCTCATCATTATCAGCCCATCGCATAAAATGAGAACCTTGCAGCTTTAATACAATGGATGGGACATTTTCTTTTAATAATTCAATAATTGATTTTCCTTTAATAACAATTTTTGCATGAAGATAATCATCTTCCAAATACAAATCATCAACAGACAAGCTATTTTTCTTACAAAAACCTTCACCTGCTTTTGTTAAATTTCCATTTTCATCATAAGCAACCTTCTTAATAGGCCCTTTTATTACCTTAACTTCATCCTTACTTTGTTTTTCAAGACCTGAAACAATAACTGCCAAACGTCTTGGCGTTGCATATACATCTACTTTTTGATAATCAACTTTATTCCCTTTCAAAAAGTTTTCAAAACCAGACTTTAGTTGTTCTATTGCAGACGGAATAAACTTGTAAGGTAATTCTTCAGTACCTATTTCTAATAAATATTTGCTCATACTTTTCCCTTATAACTTATCTATAACTTAACTAAATTATATCTTATGAAAGTTTAATGTAAAGGAGCTGTAAAAATTTCAAAATATTAAATAATCGAAATTTGTTTGTGATAAATTATAGATTATAGAAGTAAATTAAATTATGAGGTAAAAAATATGTCAGGACACTCAAAATGGTCAACCATTAAACACAAAAAAGCAAAAGTAGATTCACAAAGAGCAGTAGTATTCCAAAAATACTCAAGAGAATTAATAGTATCAGCAAGGCTTGGCGGTCCTGATCCGGCAGGAAATTTCAGACTAAGAACAGCAATTGAAAAAGCAAAAGCAGCAGGGCTACCAAACGACAATATAAAAAGAGCAATCGAAAAAGGTGCAGGGTCAGGAGCTGCTGAAAATTACGAAGAATTAATCTATGAAGGATACGCAGCGGGAGGTGTAGCTGTTGTAGTAGAAGCAATGACAGATAATCGTAACAGAACTGCAGGTGACATAAGAAGTTATTTCACAAAATACAACGGAAGTCTTGGTGCAACAGGTTGCGTTGGCTGGATGTTTGATCAAAGAGGTGTACTAACATTTGATGAAGATACTGATTTTGAAAAATTATTTGAGACAGCTATCGGATTAGATGCACTAGATATAGTTGAAGATGAAGGTTCATATAAAGTACTTACAACTGTAGAGAACTTCCAAAATGTAGTAGAAGGGCTTGAAAAAGAAGGATTTAAATCTACATCAGCAGAACTATCAAGAATCCCACAAAATACTGTAGAAGTAACAGATGAAAAAACTGCTGATCAAATACTTAAACTTTTAGACAAATTAGAAGAACACGATGATGTACAAAATGTGTACGCTAATTTTGACATCTCAGACGAAATTCTACAAAAATTAGAAGGATAAAATCTTTAAAATGATGTTACAATACATAAAAGATTTATCTGAAAAGCTTAATAACACATCCAATGCTCAGGGAATAATAAGAATTCTTGAAGAATTCTTCTCTCCTTGTGATGTAGATAAAATATCAATTTTCGTATTTGATGAAACTACATCAACGCTGAGAGATTTTTCAAGGAGCTGGATGTGTATTGATGAATGTCTTGAAAAAGAAAAATCTAAAGAAACATATCAAATATTCAAAAAACTTGAATCAAAAAAATATATAAAAAATAAAGACAACACCCTTTTTTATCCGATATTAAAACAGGATAAAGTAATCGGAATGTTAGTCTTTAAAGGTTCTTCATATGATACAATTTTGGAATTTTTAGACTATGCATCATTTAGCATTTCACTAAAAATTCAAAATGTAATTCTTTCAGAAAGAATGCAAAAAAATATTGATTTTCATGATGCAATGAAAAATATTGCTAAAATAATCGAAACACAATATGAAACAAACTATATAATACCAATAATCGGTGAAATGATAGACAAATTTGTGTCAGATCATCTAATTTATATATTTCTAAAGTGCGAAAAAACAAAAGAATTAAAACTAATTTGGCCATCAGCCTGTAAAGATTTTAAAATATTTGAACTTATAAAATGCCTAACAGACAATTCTGATTACATTCTAACACCGGACAAAAAAATAGGCATATTCCCACTTGTCAGCGAAAATGTTCTGCTTGGTTGCATTGTAACAAAAAGCACTGAAAATATTCTTAGTGAAAAAGAAATTGAATATCTTGAACAGCTAACAACTCAAGCTGCCACAACTATTAACAGAGCTAATGTATACGCAGAAATTTTACAACACGCGACTCTTGATGCACTTACAGGATTTTATAACAGACATCAGCTGGAAGAACGTATAAAACAAGAAATTGCGACATCCAAACGTCAATCAAGACCGCTTTGTGCAATTATGACAGATATCGACTATTTCAAAAGCGTTAATGATACATACGGACATGCAGTAGGTGATTTTGTATTAAAAAATGTTTCACAAGTGATTCGCTCTCAACTTAGAGAATATGATATTGCCGGTAGATATGGTGGAGAAGAATTTGCAATATTACTACCATATACAGAAATAAAAGATGCTCAAATAGTTGCAGAAAGACTTCGAAAAGCTGTCGAAAAGAAAAAACTTGACATTTCGAAAATAAACTCAGAAGTAGCTCAAAAAATTATTAGTGTTACAATAAGTCTTGGGATATACCAATACAAAGCAGAAGATTCTGAAGAAGATTTATTAAAAAAAGCAGATAAAGCTTTGTATAACGCTAAGCAATCAGGGCGTAACAAGGTTTTGATACAGGAATAAAATTTGTAAGGAAATAGTTATGAATTCATTTGAAAAAGTTTGTAATACTCTTGATGATACAAAAGAACTGGCATACAATTTTGCAAAATTAATTGATAATGGATGCTTCATAAACTTATATGGAGAAATAGGTGCAGGTAAAACTGCCTTTGTAAAGCTAGTAGCTGAAGCTCTTGGTATAAAAGAAAAAGTAACAAGCCCAAGTTTTGTAATACTTAATGAATATCATACAGGCTCTATTCCTGTATACCATTTTGACTTATACAGACTTGAAAACGAAGGAGTAAAAACCATTGTAGATGAACTTAGAGAATATTCTGAAGGTAAGCAAATAACATTTGTGGAATGGGCAGAATTTTCTCAAGATGAAGTTCCGTTTAATCATCTAAAAATTAACGTAACCTACTCAGATGAAGATGAATCAAGAATATACACTTTTTCATTTGTAGGAGAAGATAAGGATAATATAATCAAGGAGTTAAGTAAATGCTACTAATATGCTTTGATACCTGTTTAGATAAAATGTACGTCACACTCAAAAAAGATGACACTGTTTTATCTTCAAAAGTAGTAGAAAATACTGATTCAAAATACCATTCAGCGTTTTTAATATCTACACTGCAATCAGTTATGAAAACCAACAATATAAAACCTCAAGATTTAGATTTAATAGCTGTAAACATCGGGCCAGGAAGTTTTACAGGAATCAGAGCTTGTACAACAGTTGCAAGAGTTATGGCACAGCAACTTGATATTAAAGCGATAGGAATATCTTCTCTTGAAATACTTGAACAAATTAATGACACACAAAAACCGACCCTTGTTGCACTTGATGCAAGAAAAGACTCTGCATATCTTCTTGTAAACAAAGAAATAAAAGGAGCTGTAAAACTTGACGAAGTAAAAAACATAATAAATAGCAAAGATTATTTTGTAATTACAGATAATAAATTGCAACCAATTCTAGGAGGCATATCATATCAAGCCAAAGACTACCCTCTTGGAGAAATTTTAGCAGATCTTGCTATCAAAAAATCTAAAACAGATGAATGTAATTGGAGAAAACTCAAGCCATTATACATTCAACCACCTCCGATGGGATAATTTAGAATAAAATCTTTTCTAACCAGATATTACAAACTTTCTAATTATGGGAATAACATAATTAGAAATATTTTGGTGCGGGATTTTATGGTGAAAAAGATTGTAAAAAAAGAAAATATAGTATTCAAATGCTCAAGCGAGAATATTCCTCTTACTCGACGAGAACTAAAAAATTTACTTAATTTTCGCATTCCATGCCTGTGCTGTGGACGAGAAATGCTACACCCAGAGGAATACCTCAAACTTATTCACCTAAAAGAACTATCAGGCCCATCCGAACTTGTTATCCAAATACTTGAACCATATGAAAAAATAATGTACCCAGTTGAAAGACAAGTATTTAATATGCTTAGAAACCTGTCCATAAAATACCCTAACAGAAATTTTCAACAACTACTCCTTCTAAAAAAAGATGTACATGAATTAGCACTAGTAAGAATTCAGAGCATAATATTTAATAAAATAAGCTTTTACAGAAGAATTCTACCGGAAAAAGAATCAAAAAAGCTCCGAAACCTGATGATAAAAACAAATGATATAATATTTGACCCACAACCAAAAAAACCTTTCAGCAGAAGAATATTTATATCAAAAATAAAACATATTCTGAAAAATTTAAACAACAAAAAAATAAAACACGAAATAATAGAAATTGCACGCAGACTCCCTCGTTCAAGTGATGAAGTCTGTGCTTTTGTTGTAAAAAATGCACGAAAAAAACCGGAAGTTATCGCTCTAAACCTTATTCATCCGGCAGTTGGAACATTTGAGCATCTACTTCCAAAAAGCCAAAAAGGACCAAATAACTCTCTTAACTTCGCACTTGAATGTTCATACTGCAACAATTCTCGACATCATTTCCCTATACCTGTACAAATAGAAGAAAATCCATATATGCCAGCTAATGCACAACTACAAGCTGATAAATTAATTTCGCTATGCAGAAAAAACATAGGAAGTAAAGAATACATAAAAAATCTCAAAAATATACTATATCAGCTTTCCAACAAACAAATTGACATAGATATTTCAAAACTTGATGAATAACGTAACAAATTTTTAACATATTAACAAAAAAATTTTATCAGATGTATTCTAATCATATGAGGATTTTACCAACAACATTCGTAATAAAAAATAAAAATGAATTAATTGACTCAAAAAAAGTCTCAAAGGGAATGTTGAAATATTCTGCTCCATCAAATCTTTCACCCCAATATGCCAATAATATTGGGGATTATAATATAAACTTCAACGGAAATTTTTCTCACATAATAACAAATAAAAATGAATTTAAACAACTAGCCAAAAATGGACATCTATGTTGCATATGGTGCGGAGGATCAATGTTCATGCAAAATGAACTTGATATGTTCAAAACTATTTCCAGACGCCTTGCATCTAATAGTGAACTTTTTTCAAGAGTAATGCTTCATTTTAAAGATTATTTACCTCCAGAAAGAGTTAAGTTAATTGAGCAAATTAAAAATTACAGTAAGGCATATCCTAATACGAATTTAAAATATGTACTAAATAAAATGACTCCCCCTGCAGAAAAAAGATTACTTAATAAACAATTCTTTTTATTACATAACATTAAAAATCTAAAGTCAGAACTACCATTAGAACTACACAAAGACCTTGATATTTTAATCAATCACAGTATATATAGAATCAAAAAAATTCCCTATGTAAGTGAATACAGTGCTAAAGAATTTTATTATCAACTCAATAATCTTGCAAAAACTTTACCTCTAAAAGAAAAAGAAGAAATTTTAAAAACAGCTCAAATATTAACGCACCCGATATTTAAAGAAGCTGAATCATACCTTCCAGAAAAATGGCTAAAAAAGGTTTATCAACAAGCTAAAATTAATCCAAAACAAAAAGGGAATTACATATCGCCTTATGACAATGAGGCAAAAGATAAATTAAAAATAATCTTATTAAATAAAATCTCACAACTTGCGACAAATAATAATAACCCTTCAATTGTAAAATTGTGCGATATGACGAAAAATAAAATCCTTGGCGTACCAGCCCTCGTTCAATTCAGTAATAAAGCATTCATCTATAAATTGTATGAAATTCTTGAAAATGTACAAGATAAAAAAATAATAAATAAATTTGAAAATATTATCAATAAATTTCCTACATCCTTGGATAGTATGGATGCATTTATTGTAAAATACCAAAATGAATCGACTGATACAATAATTACCAAGATGCTTGAAGATTCTCTGGTAACATTGGAACACATAACCCCAATACTAAGAAACACTTCAGATAAAGAAATAAAACAACTAAATAAAAACTTAGATAAAAATAGTAAAATAAAAAGAGGAACTAATAACATTGACAATTGGGCACTCGCACATGGTTGGTGCAACTTTTTGCATGGCAGTAAAAACATTAAAAACGTAAACTTTCCATTCAGTAAAGAAGCCGGTAAAAAATATTTTAAAACCTTAATACAAGATGTAAATGAAGGCTCGTTATCTGCAAGTTCAGTAATAAATATGGCAAAAAACTATTTTGAGCAAACCGGAATAAAAATAAAATTAACCGGAATGAAATATACCAAAGAATAAATTATTACAAATTGTAAAACAAAAACAATAATATATTAAACTTTTTGCTCCTTACTACCGATTAAATAAATGTACTTAGTAAAAATAGGGATTTTATTTAAAATGGCAGATACAGGTGCATCATTTAACAGACCATACAAACCATTCGGAATGAATGTAAAAGTGCCTGAAATCGGCGAGCATACTATGAAACTTGCCGGTAACACACTTGGTAATATAATTAAAAGTCCAACAGAACCACTGTTTGATTTCCTTGAAGAAAACGAAAATGTCTTCAACGGAGATATCAACTTCCAAATCAATAAAATCTATGCAGAAAGTTTCACAATAGGCTCTGCAATGCGTATGGAAGATGAAAAAATAAATGGAATGCCTCCTTCATTTGATATGCATTTTTAAACAAAACAGTCTATATAAACTAGAAAAGCCCCCCCCTAAAGGGCTTTTTTTAATGTTCACTTAAGTACATAAAAATATTGTAAAACTACAAAAATTATCTTGTTTGCGGTATAATCAAAAAGAACAAAGGAAGTGTATAACTAAAACGCACAGGAAGTGCGAGAAAGAAAAGGTAATTATGATACCGGAAACAAAAAAATTTAAAATTGAAATCGGTGGAAAAACTGTTACCGTAGAAACAGGTAAATACGCTCAATCTACAAATGGTTCTGTAACAGTAAGATGTGGCGATACAATGTTGTTCGTTCACTGCTGCGTATCAAAAGAACCACGCGTAGGGATTGACTTTTTTCCACTGTTAATTGATTACGAAGAAAGAATGTCTGCCATTGGTCGTATTCCTGGTGGCTATAACCGCTCAGAAGGTAAAGCAAGTGATAAAGCAATCCTTGTTTCAAGATTGATTGACAGACCAATAAGACCATTATTCCCTAAAGGATATAGAAACGATATTCAAATCGTAGCTCAATTATTCAGCTATGATCAACAAAACCAACCTGACACACTTGCAATGTTAGGAGCATCTTGTGCTTTAATGCTTTCAGGTGCACCATTTGAAGGACCTATCGGTGCAGTAAGAGTATCAAAAGACGAAAATGGCAACTTAATTGCAAACCCTACACACCAACAAGCTGATAAGTCAGATCTTGATATTGTGGTAGCAGGTACTCATGATTCAGTAATTATGGTTGAAGCTGGATGTAAATTCGTGACAGAAGACGATATCATGGCTGCTGTAGAATTTGCACAAGTTGAAATCAAAAAACAATGTGAAGCTCAAGAAGCATTTGCAAAAGAATGCGGAGTAGAAAAAGAAGTATTTGTAAACCCTTACGATACAACAGCGATTAAAAACATAATAAATGAGACAGCTCATGATATGATTTTTGATGCATATCATAATTTTGATAGAAAATACAGACAAGAAAAACTTGAAGAAGCAAAAAAACTTGTCAAAGAAAGAATCGATGCCCTACCAGATGATGATTATAGCAAAAAAATAATGGAAGAAACAGGCATTGACTTTGTTGCAGAAGAATTCAAAAATGCAGAAAAGAAAATTATGCGTACAATGATTCTTGATGAAGGCGTAAGAGCTGATGGAAGAAAGCCTCACGAAGTACGTCCTATCTGGTGTGAAGTAGGAGTTATTCCAAGAGCACACGGTTCAGCTGTATTTACAAGAGGACAAACTCAAGTATTATCTGTAGCAACTCTTGCAGGTCCTGGAATGAAACAAGAACTGGACGGAGTTGATCCTGAAACAGAAAAAACTTATATGCATAAATACATATTTCCAGGATTTTCTGTAGGGGAAGTAAAACCTCTAAGAGGTCCAGGAAGAAGAGAAGTAGGACACGGTAACCTTGCTGAACGTGCAAATGTTCCTGCACTTCCATCTCAAGAAGAATTCGGATATACAATCCGTGTAACATCAGATGTATTAGAATCAAATGGTTCTACATCAATGGCATCAACTTGCGGTTCTTCTATGGCACTTATGAATGCAGGTGTTCCGGTAAAATGTATGATTGGTGGTGTCGCAATGGGTATGATTACAGAAGAAGGTAAAGAACCTGTTGTACTAACCGATATTCAAGGAATCGAAGACTTTTTAGGTGATATGGACTTTAAAGTAACCGGTAACGATACAGGAATTACTGCTTTGCAAATGGATATGAAAGCAAAAGGTATTGCAAACGATACACTAAGAAGAGCTCTTCAACAAGCTAAAGAAGGAAGATTACATATTCTTGGAGAAATGAGAAAAGCAATTACTGAACCTGCAGACCACTTATCTCCATTTGCACCAAGCATTACAACGATGACAATTCCTTCAGAAGATATCGGAACAGTAATAGGACCTGGCGGAAAACAAATTAGAGCAATTATTGATGCTTCAGGTGCTGAAATTGATATCCAAGATTCAGGAGTAGTAACTATAACATCTAATGACCAAGAAGGTGCTGAAATTGCAAAAAGAATGATTAAAGAATTAACGTTCAAAGCACAAGAAGGAATGGTACTAAAAGGAAAAGTTGTTAGAATTATTCCAATAGGTGCTTTTGTAGAATTAGCTCCGGGCAAAGATGGTATGGTACACATATCACAAGTATGTAAGGAAAGAATTGATGCGATAGAACCACACCTACATATCGGAGATGAAGTAATAGTTAAGGTTATAAAAATTGATGATAAGGGTAGGGTTAACCTAACAATTAAAGGGGTAACCGAAGAAGAAAAAGCTCAATTAAACTAGAGGTTAAAATTAACCATAAAAAACACCACCAAATTAATAGGTGGTGTTTTTTATTTTAAATGCAATCAGATATATATCGTTCTATCTTATTTTATTATAATATTTTTGTTTTAACAAATAATACAATTCACTATTTGCAGGTTTCATTATGGTTTCAAGATTGTATAAATTATCAGATAGAATATCAACAATTGCAGCTTCTGATCCGATTAACATTAAATCACCAATCATTAGCTCAATTTTTGCATTTTTAACATCATCACTTATTCCATTTTTTAATAATACTCTAGCTGAAGCACCATAATTTTCAATAAAATTTGAATACTTAAGTAACTTAACAAAATCTTTTCTCAATTTAGGATTAGTTTTTATGTTGGCTCTTAACAATTTCACTAAAGGTGATAATTCCGGATTGTCATAAATTAAATTTGAATCAGAATTAACAACAAAATCAGTGATTATATCATTAATTTTATTGATTTCTTCTTTTGAAGTTATTGGTCTCAAATAAGCCAAGTAATCATTATTTAATTCTTTCGCCTGTTTTGGAGATAAATCATCTCCCAAAGAAGTACTTATAGCCTTAGCTAACACATCGGTATCGAGTGTTTCAATATGAAAAGCCTTTTCAGGATCAACTTCTGCAAGTAAATCGAACATAGCTTGATTACAAGCAGCAATTACCTTTGGATATTTTAAAGTAAAAGATCTATTAATATTCAAAGAAATATCATAAAATTCTTTTTCCGAATACACCAAATCTTTATATTCTTCGGGTAAATCAGCTCCTATGAGTGCAGACAGTTTATATTTATCAGTAACACTCGGACTTGTTAAAAAATATTTTGAGTATCTCATTGAAAAAGCCTCAGGAATAAATTTCATCTGTTCTTTCAAAAGATTACTGAAATCAGAATCTAAATCACCGTTATAAACAATTTCATGCTTTTCAGGAATGATGGTATACGGATCTAATTTCTTATGTGATTTAATTTCACTAAGTTCATTTTCCTTTAACATTTCATTATCAATGTTATTATCAATGTCATCAACTAATCCTAATTTAGCAAACATTTCATCATATTCCGCTTGAATTTGATCATGTATTTTTTGCTGTTCAAGTCTGGCAGGCTTAATACCATGTGCATAATCTAAAAGAGCTTTAAACTCTTCATTATTACCATCTACACCATATAAATCCATAAATAGTTTTATTGTATCTTTCATTACCAAAGATCTATTTTCTTTAATTTGTGGATTGCTATTCCAATAAGCTCTAAATATATTACGTTGTGAATTCGATAAATTATCAAAATTTTCGTAAAATTCTTTCATTTCATCAGAAGCATGAACTTTTTCCAATACAACAGAATTTATCTCACTCATATATTTTGCAACAAAATTTAAAGACTCTTTATCTTGTATATTGTATTTTTTTATGTGTTTTCTTGTCTCTTCTTCACTACCAATACCTAAAATCATAGCATTAGCAATTTTATCAATTTCCCAATCTTTAACTTTGCCAAACTTTTTATCTATTTTATGGATTTCTGTACTATGTTTCTTTGGAGAAAGATTATGCAGAACAGATTCAGAAACAAAACTTTTACGAGGTTTATATTCATAAGGGAAATCTTGTCTTGTAGCAGTAAAAGACTTCCAAAAAGCATTGTTAGGGAATTTAATACCATAAGCAGACAAAGTTACATATTTAATAGGACTTAATCCTTTATAGTATACTGAAATATCTTTTTGAAAATCTTTATTTATTTCTTTTAATGTTTTACCTTCCAAATAAATTTTCCTAAGAAGGTATAGTCCTAAATTATCTTGTCCATTTTTAAATAACGATTTATTATCTTCTCTCATTAAATCAATTTCAGCAATAACACCTGTTCTTGAATTCCTATTTGGCACATCCCGTAAATTATTGAATAAAGGTTCATTTGGATAAATCGCTTTTACTTGTTCAAGAGATTTTACCTCATTTAGATTTATATCACCAAATACAAGACGCATCATTTGTGCTGGAGGCATATTTTGCCTATCTTCAAAATCAGCTTCCAAATAATTTTTCATAGTTTTTGGCATACCGTTTTTGTTAAACTCTTGCTCATAAAAATTCGCAGGAGTTCTAAATAATCTGGCCATAAAATTGACATCATAATCCCGATAAGCAACAGGATTATATGAATATTTAGAATTTCTATACTCTGATTGTTCATTCACGGAATATTTAGTCCCCAAACAGGATAACTTTGAGTTAATTAACAAAACTTGGGGTATTGAATTTATTTTCATATCTCACTTTCCAATTCTAATGTATATTTACCGTAATATTTTAAAACTAAAAATATTATTTTTTGCCAAATATTAATATAAATTAACAAATACAATTTTTTGTGATAAGCTTTAAATCAATTGGAGGGAGATAAAATGTGCGATATTATAACAATAGGAAGTGCAACAATGGATGTGTTTGTCGAAAGTGACGACGCTAACATTGTGTCAGTTTATACAAAAAATAAAAAATCAGAATTTATGAGCTACCCATATGGAGCTAAAGTTGAAATAACCGATTTTGCCTCTAAAGTCGGTGGAGGCGGCGTAAATACAGCAATGAACTTCGCTAATCTTGGATACAATACGAGTGCAATATTTAAAATAGGAGATGATATATACTCAGCAGGAGTAATGGAAGCTTTTAAAAATAAAAAAGTTGACTTATCTAATATTATTCAAGATCCAAAAATAAGCACAGGCTTTTCAATAATTCTTGTAAGTTTTCAAGGAGACAGAACGGTACTTGCTCACCGAGGAGCCAATGCTATGATACAAAAATCCGAAATAAATTTTGAAGCTATAAAAAATTCTAAACTGTTATACATAGCCCCACTTAATGGTGATAGTACTAAAGTACTTGATGATATTGCAACTTTTGCAAGAGAAAATAACGTATTTGTATGCTTTAACGCTGGCTCATCAAGTATTAAAAAAGGATTTAACTACCTTAAAAAAATTCTTGAAAACGCTAATATTGTTGTAATGAATAAAGAAGAAGCATCTCTTGCGACTAAAATACAAGTAAGACCAGATACAAGAGATGAAAAATATTCTGATAAATTAATACATCCTGACATAAAAGAAATGTTCCAAAAATTGAAAGTCAGAGATTACCAAATCATTGTAATCACAGATGGTGGTCATGGAGCATATGCATACGATGGTAAAGATTATTATTACTGTCCTGTATTTAATAGTCCTGTAGTTTCAACGCTTGGAGCTGGAGATGCATTTGCCTCAACATTCTGCGTTGCACTTGACAGAACTAACAAAAACATAGGGAAAGCTCTTATGTATGCTTCAGTCAATTCTGCAGGAGTTGTTTCAGAATTTGGTGCAACAGAAGGACTTCTAAATTTTGATGAAATAGAAAAAAGGTTAGCCCAAAATTCTGACTACACATATAAAATTGAGAAGTAATGAATAAAGTGCATACTAAAAAACTTGAAGAGAAAAATCACTTCAAGTTTTTTATTATCTTACAAGGACTTCCAACCGCAAGCACATTTGCAGGAATATCCTTAGAAACAACACTTGAAGCCCCTATTACAGAATTATCACCAATTTTAACTCCGGGTAAAACAGTAACATTCCCACAAATCCAGACATTATTACCAATCACGATTGATTTAGATTCTTCTAATCCAAATTTTCTTAATTCTGGTTCCAATGGATGACTTGTAGTATAAAAAGAGCAATTTGGACCTACTAGTACATCATCTCCAAAAATCACTTTCCCTGAATCTAAAATTAAAAGATTATGATTAGCATAAAAATTTTCTCCAACAGAAATATTACATCCGTAATCACACATAAAAGGTTGTTCAATAAGAAATAACGACTTTGTTTTCCCTAAAATTTTACGTAATAACTCAATTCTAAGCCCAACCATATTAGGAGATATAGAATTATACTTGTAACACAAAGCCTTACAAGCAACACGCTTAAAAAATAAGCTTTTATCATCAGTAGAAGATCTATAATTTGTTTTTTTATTATCTAAATTTTCTTTCATATTAATAAATTCAAACATCCTATACTGCTTCAATTATGCATACTTAAAAAAAAAAATACCTTAGCGAAAATTAGAATCCACTTTACCAACTATAATCTTGTGAAAAATTATATAACATTCCTTAAAAAGCTTGCCTATATTAAAAAATTTATTGTATAATACTAGCATATAAGAAGGAGACTAATATGGGTTATAAAATTTTATCTAAAAAAGAATTATGTCCAAATCAATATGAAATTACTATTGATGCACCATATGTTGTACGAAATGCAAAGGCAGGACAGTTTATCATATTCAGAGCTAATGAAAATAGTGAAAGAGTACCTCTTACCATAGCAGACGTAAATAAAGAAACCGGAGCTTTGACATTGGTATTTATGGCAGTAGGTTACTCTACAAAACAATTAGCAGCAAAAAATGTTGGTGATGAAATTGCTGATATTGTAGGCCCACTAGGACAACCTACCCACATCAAAAAATACGGAACCGTAGTATGTTTAGCTGGTGGTTATGGTGCAGCTCCTTGCTATTTAATTGCAAAAGCATTTAAAGAAGCTGGCAATAAAGTATACATGATTATGGGTGCAAGAAATAAAGACCTTATTTTCTGGCAAGAAAAAATGAAAGATGCTTGCACAGAATTATTTATAACAACAGATGACGGCACATTAGGTGAACAAGGCTTTGTAACTCAAGTACTAGAAAGATTAATGGGACAAGAAAAAATTGATTATGCAATAGCCGTTGGACCTATGCCAATGATGAGAGCAGTGGCTAATTTAACTCGAGATAAAGGCATTTATACTGAAGCAAGTATGAACCCAATTATGGTAGACGGCACAGGTATGTGCGGAGCTTGCCGAGTTACTGTAGGCGGAGAAACAAAATTTGCCTGCGTTGACGGTCCTGACTTTGATGCCCATAAAATTGACTTTGATGAAGTAATAAACAGAACAAGGATATACAAAGATCAAGAAAGAAAAAGGGACGAAAACTGTAATTTACTAAAACAAGCAGCTGCTATAAGTAAATAAGGAGAGATTATAATGGCAAAAGATATACCTTACTGTCCACTAATGAGTGCAGGTTCAGAAATTGACAAAGTATGTACTTTAGAAAGTTGCGCTTGGTATTTGCCAAGTGTAAAAAAATGCTCTATGTATATGCTTGCATATAACGCACTAATCGAAACTAATGCAAGACAAAGAGCAGCAAGTCAATCAAGGTAAAAATGAAAATTCTTGTATGCATAAAACAAGTTCCTGATACAACAGATATCAAATGGACAGAGCATAATACAATTCAAAGGGAAGGTGTTGAAAGTATCATCAACCCTTTTGATGTATATGCATTAGAATTTGCTTTAAATATCAAAAAGCAATGTAATAATGTGCACATAATAGCGATAACCATGGGGCCTCCTCAAGCTGATGAAATGCTAAGAAAAGCTATAGCAATAGGATGTGACGATGGGATATTGCTATCTGATAAAAAATTTGCAGGAGCTGACACTTATGCAACATCAAAAACAATTTCACAGGCTATAAAAAAATTCTCACCTGATTTTGATCTTATAATTTGCGGCCAATTTGCCGTAGATGGTGATACAGCACAAACTGGCCCAAGTATTGCGAGCAAACTTGATATTCCTCAAGTAACCTATGTAAAATCTATAGAAAATTGTGATGAAGAATCAATTACGGTAAAAAAAGAAAGTGATTATGGTATAGAAATTCTAAAAATAAAATTTCCTGCACTTGTATGTGTGCTACAGCAAGATAATGAGCCAACTAGACCTCTTATAAACGGTATAATAAAAGCACAAAAAGCATCTATTAAAACTTTAAATATGTCAGACATCGAACTAAATAGCGACGATGTTGGAATAAAAGGTTCTCCAACTTACGTGAGCAAAGCATTTAGAGCTCCAAACAAACGTTCTGAAAAATTCATCTGTACAAACTGCAATGAATTATTTGAAAAAATATGTCAATGTGGAGTCTTGAATAATGAATAAAAATATTATTTTAATATATGCAGAAATCACTCCTGATTTTTACATACATACTGTAGTATTTGAACTTATACAAAAAGCTATTGAGCTTTCAAAATCTCTTGAAAATCCATCAATAGAATTAATAATGCTTACCCCACAAGGACTAATTAACGGGTATAAAGAAGGCTTTGAAAACAATGGAGTGGATAAAGTCTATGTCCTAGAAAATGAAAAATTCAGACACTATTCAACGGAATACTATTCAAAAACAATAATTCCAATAATAGAGGAAATACAACCAGAAATATTTCTACTTGGAGCAACCAATCAAGGTAGAGATCTCGCACCGAGAATATCTTCTTCTCTACACACTGGTCTAACTGCAGATTGTATTGAATTGCAAATAAATGAAAAAGGCCTCTTAGCTGCGACAAGACCTACATTTGGCGGTCAGCTAATGGCAACAATCATTTGCAAAAACAAACCTCAAATGGCAACAGTAAGACCAAAAGTTTTCAAACCATTAGAAAATATAATAAAAAAAGAGACTCAATATATTTATAAAGAAGTAAATCTTAGCTCTATTAATCCACAAATAGAACTGATAGATATAATAAAAAAAGCACAAACAACCATAAATGACCTAGACAGCTCAGATATAATTGTTGCAGGAGGCAAAGGAATGAAATCTAAAGAAGGCTTTGAACTTTTGAAAGACTTCGCCAATGCAATCGGAGGAACTGTCGCTGCTAGCAGAGGTGCAGTGGATATAGGGATTGCCCCTCAAGAAATTCAAATAGGTCAAACAGGGAAAACAGTATCTCCAAAGCTCTATATAGCATGTGGAATTTCAGGAGCTATTCAACATATAGTAGGTATGAACAATTCTGATAAAATAATAGCAATAAATTCAGATTCCAATGCTCCAATATTTGAAAATTGTGACTACGGAATAGTTGGAGATGCTTTTGATATTATACCTAAATTAACCAATCTTCTAAAACAAAAAAAATATAAATTTTAACATATACAAGTTTTATATTTTAATACTTCTTCTTTTTATGTTAAAATACATAAGTAATTGACCAATTTATGAAAGGATTGTGGGATATGAATAAAGTAGTAGTTGGTGCTCAATGGGGCGATGAAGGTAAAGCAAAAATTACTGATTTATTAGCTCAAGAAGCTGATTTAATTATAAGATATCAGGGCGGTTGCAATGCAGGACATACGGTTGTTGTAGATAATAAAACCTACAAATTCCACCTAATTCCGTCAGGAATTTTATACGGAGACAAAACATGCTTTATTGGGGCAGGCACAGTTATATTACCAGAATCCTTTGAAGCAGAAGTACAAGGACTGATATCAGATGGTATTGATGTTTCTTTATTAAAAGTCAGCCCTCTTGCTTCAATTACAATGCCTTATCATACAGAAGTAGACGGCTATAGCGAAGACAATGCTAAAAAAGGGAAAATCGGAACAACAAAAAAGGGAATAGGACCAACTTATACTGATAAAGCAGCAAGAATTGGATTTAAAATAGAAGATTTATATTCACCGGAAGCACTTAATGAAAAAATTGATATTATACTCCCACTAAAAAATAAAATGCTAAAAGATGTATATGGGCTAAAACCATATTCAAAAGAAGAAATTAAATCATTATGTGAAAAATATGCTGAAATATTTAGACCATACGTATGTTTTGACTGGCAAGAAATGCTAAATCAAAATAAAAAAGGTAAAAACATCTTATTTGAAGGAGCTCAAGGCGTAATGCTAGACATAGACTATGGCACATATCCTTATGTTACAAGTTCCAACCCCATCGGAGGAGGGGCTGCTACAGGCAGTGGATATGGACCAACAATGATTGATGAAGTTATAGGAGTTGCTAAAGCATACGTAACAAGAGTTGGAGAAGGACCTTTCGTAACAGAATTAACTGATGAAATAGGTGATAAAATAAGAGAAGTAGGGCATGAATTTGGTGTAACAACCGGTCGTCCTCGCAGATGCGGATGGTTTGATGCTGTTACAATGAAATATTCTGTACTTGTAGGAGGACTTACTTCTATCGCTTTAACTAAAATTGATGTATTTGATAATTTTGATGAAATTAAAGTATGCATTGCATATAAAGATATAAGAGATGGTAAAATTTATACTCACTATCCAACAAATGTATTTATTCATAAATATCTTGAACCTGTTTATGAAACATTTAAAGGTTGGAACGAAGATATTTCAGAAGTTAGAGAATACTCAATGCTTCCAGAAAATTGTAAAAAATACTTGGAAAGACTTGAAGCAATTCTCGAAGTTCCAATTTCAATAGTAAGCGTTGGACCGGATCGAGAACAAACTATTTTCAAAAAATAATTATTTACAACAAAAAAAAAGCAATTTTTTTCTTCCTCATGTTTTTATTAATATGTAGGTAGATGGAGAACTATGCTTAATAATATTAATCCAATTTTCATAAAAAATATCAACAAATATAAACAAACGAATAATATTCAAAAGAACCAAACAACTACCCCCGAAACGGGACAAAAAACAATGTTGCCTATTGCAACACAAGATTATTCTGTAAAAGTTCCTCTTAGCTACAACAAAACAGGTGAAATTAGTTTTCCTTACGATATAAAAGCTCACTGCTATAAACTGGCAAATGGGCAAAAAGTAGTTATTGTTCCAAAAGAAGGAGAAACTGTACTTAGAACTTACGTAAATACAGGCTCAATGAATGAGCCAGACAAACTCAGAGGTATAAGTCACTATATTGAACATAACTTATTTAACGGTTCAAACGGACTTGAAGAAGGTCAGTTTTTCAAAGAAGTAGATAAAATGGGGGCAGAAACCAATGCTAGTACAGGTTTTGCAGAAACAAATTACTACATTAGTTCAAACCTGCTGAACCCTACTGATTTAGAAAATAAGATTAAACTCCATGCTTCAATGCTTGAAACCCCTTTATTTGCAGTTGAAAAACTCGAAAAAGAAAAAGGTATTGTAAACTCAGAGATTAATATGATACTTTCTGATCCTGAAAATCTTGCAGTTAATAAAACTATAAAAAACTTGTATAATATTAAATCAACTTCTACTGATTTAATTGGAGGTTCAACCGATAATATAACCAATTTAACTAGAGAAGATGTCGTAAACTACTTCAATAATAACTACTACCCAGCCAATATGGTAACAGTGATATCTGGAGAAGTAAACCCGGATGAAACAATCAAACTTATATCAAAATACTTTACTTCCCCAAAAACTCCATCGAATAACAGGCATTTCGAAGAATTAAAACCAATCCAATCAACTAAAAGGGAAGATATAATCTCTGATAAAGCAACAGCTACAAATATAATTATGGGATTTAATGGTCCACAAAGTAATAACGCAAAAGATAGAATACTAATACAAGCACTTGCAAAGACTTTAACACTGCCATCAATTCCACGAATTAATAAAGTGCTAAAACCTCTAAACACGAGTGCTTGGATTGACAATGAAAAAATCAGCTCAAATCCATCAGAAGGAATAGCAATATTACTTTCTGCAGAATGCTCTGACGAGAATTCAGAAAAAGCAATCAAAGCAATATACAATGAAATAACTAAAATATCAAATATTCCACCAACAAAAGATGAATTACAAATTGTCAAAAAAAATATGATAGATAATTTTAGAAAATCTTTTGAATACTCTTTTGCAATAAATAATATAATAGGCACATCATTACTTGAAAACAACACTGACTATATAAACAATTTTGAAAATATAGTAAACTCAATTACCCCAGAAGATATTTCAAATACAGCAAAAAAATATCTGGATTTAAATAAAACAGCACTAACAGTTATCCACCCACAAGCAGTTAGTGAAAAAGATATCCAAACAAATCACGAAAAGGCTCAACATATATCATTTATGGGGAACAAAAAACAACCTCTAAATCTTTCCAATGTAAAAATGTACAAACTACCAAATAACATACAAGTAATTACAAATAATACAAAAACTGACAACATATATCTTGATATAAATTTAAACTGTGACGACTATGCCAATGCTCGTCCTTCTTCAACATTAATTTTAAGTGGTTTGCTAAATGAAGGTACTGCAAACAAATCCCAAGAACAATTCGATTTTGACATGGCTAAATCAGGAATCAAACTTGATGGGAATGCAACAAAAGCCTCAATGTCATTGTCATTAAATTGTGGGACAGAAGACCTTGCAATCGGTCTAAAATCCTTAAAAGAAATCATGTACAGCCCTAGATTTACGCAAGAGTCTTTTGATTATGTAAAAAATTTAATTATAGACAATCTTAAAACAGCTGAAAAAAGAGCTAATGATAAATTAGATGATGAATTATTTAAAAATCTTCCATACAACTATTCAAAAGAAGAAATTTTAGAAGATTTAAAAACTATTACATTAGAAGAAGTCAAATCTCTTTATACATACCTTATGAACAATTCAAAAGTTGATGTAGAAATCGCAGCACCTCTGAACAAAAAGCCGGAGCTTAACAATATATTATTCTATGAATTAAATACAATGCCTAAATTTAAAGAATTTAGTCCAATTAAAATTCCTAATACATATAAACCAATCGAAAAAGCAAAAGTCCTTACAGATACTGATTTTAAAAACCAAGCCGATATAATTATGGCTTATAAATTCAAAACAAATGGTAATCTAAAAGATTCAGTGACCCTAGATCTTCTGAATAAAATTCTAGGAGGAGGTCCATCTTCAAGATTATTCAACAACCTAAGAGAACAAGAAAAACTTGCATACTCTGTACGTTCCAAATACTCTCGTATAGATGATATCGGAACAATAAAACTCAAAATTGGAACAACAACAGAAAATAATCAAACCGGAGAAATCAGCTATGACAACGTTCAAAAATCCATAGAAGGCTTCAAACGCCACATAGCTGACTTAAAAACTAACAAAGTATCAAAAGAAGAACTAGAAAATGCTAAACTTAGTCTTAAAAATGAAATCCTAAGCAGTAATGAAAGCATAAGCGGAAAGATATCATCTCTTGGCTCTGGAATATGCTCTCAATATGGAATTTCAAAAGAAAACCAATATTTCGACATGATTGATAACATAACTCAAGAAGATATATTCAATGCCGCAAACTACATTTTCTCAGGTCATCCTGTCTATTCAATATTAGCAACAAAAAATACTTTGGATGCTAACAAAGAATATCTTTCAAAATTAATTAACTAATCTCTATAAAATACATCCCTATAAGATGCAATAGCATAAATGATAGCACTCAAACCAACAAGAATATAAACTATTCTTGATAGTAATGTCATATCACCAAAAATTAATGCGACTAAATCAATATTAAAACCGCCTACCAAGCCCCAGTTTAAGGCTCCAACTAACACCAAAATATAAGTAATTATTTTTACTGCTTGCATAATATTCCCTCCTATCAAATATATTGTGCCGCACTACAAATAAAAATAAATTCGACAAAAGTAGAATAAAAAAGATAGCCTCTTTATTAAGAGGCTATCCAAAACTATTTAATCCAAAAGATTAATTATAATTTTTCAGCAACCATCAAAGTAGTTTCAGCTAAACGAGTTGAGTAACCCATTTCGTTATCATACCAAGAAATAATTTTAACTTGGTTTCCGCCCATTACACGAGTTAATAGAGCATCAACTGTAGATGAT